>WQTL01000108.1 GCA_009786275.1 Bacillota bacterium
GCGGCTGGCGGAGGCCGATTTGGGCTACGACTGGCCGGACACGGTGTGGGCGGACGCCCTGGAGCGCAGCGGCTTCACGCCCCTGCCGCAGGCGAGCCGGCTCAAGGCGCACAATATGACCATGATCAACCCGGACAAGCGCTTCCCCCAGCCCCCGGCAAGCAGGCCGCCGGCGGAGATCCACGCCGAGCGCAAGGAATGGATCGCCATCATGATACGCGATTGCCGCGCCGCGGGCGTGGAGTTCGTGTTCGGGGCGGAGATCCTCGGCCCCATGCTTGAGGGCGAACGGGTGCGCGGCCTGCGCGTGCGCATCGCCGGGACGGAGCAGGTCTGCCCGGCGGACCTGGTGATCGACGCGGCGGGGGTGGAATCCCCCGTGCGGCTGGGGCTGCCGGCGGGCTGCGGGATCCCCGGCGCGCTGCCGCGGGACCAGCTGTTCTATGCCTGGCGCGGGTTCTATGACCGCCTGCCCGGCCCCGCGCCGCAAAGCGAATACAACCTGTATTTCTGCCACCAGGGCCGCAAGGGGCTGTCCTGGGTGATCGCGGAGCCCGCAAGCATGGATTTGCTCGTGGGGAACATCGGGCAGCCCCTGCCCGAGGCGCAGCTCGCCGAGGCCTTGGCGGACCTGCGCCGGGAGAACCCCCTGGTGGGTGAAAAGCTGCTGCGCGGTGGCGGGCGGGCGCTGCCCATCCCGGTGCGGCGGCCCCTGGGGCTGATGGTCGCGGAGGGCTACGCCGCCACGGGTGACAGCGCCTGCATGGCCGACCCCTTCAGCGGCTGCGGCATCTGCTCCTCCATGAGGCAGGGCAGGCTGCTGGCGCAGGTGTTATTGGAATGCGAAGGGGACTATAGCCTGCCGAAGCTCTGGGCGTACCAGGTGCGCACCTTCACGGAGCTGAAGGCGGAGCAGCGCGCCGCCACGGACGTCATGCGCTGCGTGATGCTCGGCCTGCGCCCGGCGGAGATCGACCTGATGTTCGAGCGGGGGCTGATGGCCATGCGGGGCGGCGTGAAGGGGCTCAAGAGCGTGCTGCGGCTGCTGCGCAACGTGGACCACCCGGGCACGCTGTGGAAGCTGGCGCAAATCCCCATGCGCACCAAGGCAATCAAGGCGATCATACAGCGCATGCCGCAGGCCTATGACCCCGCTGCTGTGGCCGCATGGGTGAAGGATTACGAGGGCTGCAAAATGCGCTGAAGGAGAGCGTCCCGCTCGAATTCCATGATGATGGGGCTCCCGCTGCCCACCAGGGCGGCTATGGGGTCCCTTTTGATTTTCACTTCCCGCATCCCCAGCTTTTTGTAGAGCCGGATGGCGGTCTCGTTTTTCGAGAGCACCTCGAAGGTATAGCGCTCGTAGGGCAGGGTTTCGCAGGCATGCAGGAACATGGCGGTGCCGATTCCCCTGCCCCTGTATGCCGGGTCCGTGGTAAGGTAGTCCAGGTAGCCCACGGCGGGGCCGTCCACGTGCGGCTTGCCCAGGATGGGTGCCGCGAAACGGTACACCAGGCCCCCCTTGAACCGGCCGAGCACCCGCAGGCAGTCCTCCCGGCGCATGTTGACCGGCTGGCGTTCGTGCGTGCCGCAGGAGAGGAAGCCCACGGGCCTGCCGCCGATGAGGCAAACCCAGGCCATTTCCGGGTCGAAGGAGGCCATGAAGAGCTCGCGCAGCTTGGCCTTGTCCTTGGATATCGGCGAAAAGATGAAGTAGAAGCCCTCGGCGAACATATCGAAGGCCTGGGCGGTTTGCGCGTCGGTGAGGGCGGACAGGGGAACGATGGTGTGGGGCATGGGAGCACCTCCTTGCGGGATAAGTATACAGGAGGGGGCGGAGGGTGTCAATGAAAAAATTTCTGTTGACAATTTCGTGCGATTCGGATATAATATAAATATGATCGAACGAAAGGAGAATCGCCTTGATTCAAACGACCGCTACGGATTTCAAAATGAACCTGGGAAAATACCTCACCATGGTGGGCCGCGAGGAAATCCACATCACCAAAAATGGTGTCGCCATCGCCATTTTGACCGCCCCGAAGCCAAATAAAAGCTGGGTGGACGACATCACGGGCGTGATTGCCGGTTCGGATGCCGACGCAAAGCAAATCAAGAGAGAAAGGCTTGCGCGGAAATATGAAAGTCTTGATTGACACGAATGTGATTCTTGATGTGCTGACCAGGCGCGAGCCACATTTCGGTCACTCCGAAGCATTGCTGCGCCTGTGCGGGACGCGTCTGACCGGTTGTATAACCGCCAGCCAAACCACCGATATTTTTTATATGCTGCGCCGCGAGGGGCTGGACGCGCAGGCGGCCAGACAGCTGCTGAAAAAACTGACCGACAACGTGAAAGTGATCGACATCAATGCCGCCGACGTCCAATCCGCCCTTGCAAGCGGCGTGCCGGACTACGAGGACTCGCTGCTGGCCTGCTGTGCCAAACGCCAGCGGATTAGTTACATCATTACGCGTAACGAAAAGGACTTTAAGCATGCCCCTGTTCCGGCGCTTTCGCCGAAGGTGTTTCTGGAGAGGGAACAATAACCAAGGCAGGGACCCTTCGGCCCCCGCCTTATCTAGCGTCTAAAATCTAATATCTATCGTCTAACTTAGTACATCCCGCCGCCGGCGCCCGCCGCCATGGCCGCGGCGTTGGCCGCCGCGTCCGCCTGGGGGTCGGGTTTATCGGCCACGAGGCTCTCGGTGGTGAGCACCATGGCCGCCACGCTTGCCGCGTTGGTCAGGGCGCAGCGGGCCACCTTGGTGGGGTCGAGGATACCGGCCGCGATGATGTCGCCGTATTCGTCGCAAGCGAAGTCGTAGCCGAAGTTGAGCTCGCCCTTGGTGATGATGGCGTTGACCACCACGCTGCCCTCCACGCCCGCGTTAGCCGCGATCTGGCGGATGGGCTCCTCCAGGGCGCGGATGAGGATGCGCACGCCGGTCTTCTGGTCGGCGTCGGCAATCTCGCCCAGCAGGGCCTGCGCGGCGGGGATGGCGTTGAGCAGGGCCACGCCGCCGCCGGCCACATAGCCCTCCTCCACGGCGGCCTTGGTGGCTGCCAGGGCGTCCTCGATGCGCAGCTTCTTCTCCTTCATCTCGGTCTCGGTGGCGGCGCCCAC
>WQTL01000109.1 GCA_009786275.1 Bacillota bacterium
CGGCCGGCACCTTCCCGCCGGTGACCGCCATCAATGTGACCTATACCCCGGGCCTGACCCTCGCGGGCGTGAACCTGCCCGCGGGCTACACCTGGAATACCCCGTCCACGGCGCTGAACGTGCCCGGCGGCAGCTACCAGGCGACCTACAGGGCCGCGAACTACACCGACGCCGCCGGCAGCGTTACCGTGACCGTGACGGCGGCGGCGGGCGATTTCGGCAGCCCCGGCCCGCTCAGCGCGCTTTACACCCCGGGCCTGACCCTGGCGAGCGTGGCCCTGCCGACGGGCTACACCTGGAACACGCCGGCCACGGCGCTTTCCATCCCCGGCGGCAGCTACCCCGCCACCCGCAGCCAGGGCGCGAACTACACCCAGACCACCGGTAACATCACCGTGAACGTGGCGGCGGCGGCCGGCACCTTCCCGATGCTGTCCCCGATCACCGTGGCCTACACCCCGGGCATGACCCTGGCGGGCGTGACCCTGCCCGCGGGCTACACCTGGAACACCCCCGCCACGGCGCTCAGCGTACCGGGCGGCAGCTACCAGGCCACCTACAGGGCCGCGAACTATACAGATGCAATCGGCAGCGTCACTGTGAACGTGACGGCGGCAACCGGCACCTTCCCAACGGTGTCCGCGATCAATGTGGTCTACACCCCGGGCCTGACCCTCGCGGGCGTGACCCTGCCCGCCGGTTGCACCTGGAACGCCCCAACAACGGCGCTCAGCGTGCCCGGCGGCAGCTACCAGGCCACCTACAGGGCCGCGAACTACGCCGACGCGACCGGCAATGTCACCGTGAACGTGTTGGCGGCAACCGGCAGCTTCCCGGCGGTGTCCGCGATCACTGTGACCTATACGCCGGGGCTGACCCTCGCGAACGTGGCCCTTCCGGCGGGCTACATCTGGAACGCACCGGCCACGGCACTTGGCGTGCCCGGCGGCAGCTACCCGGCGACGTATAAAGCCACGAACTACACAGACGCCGCCGGCAGCGTTGCCGTGAATGTGACGTTGTCGTCGCTTGAACTGTCGGTTTCCGACTGGAACCCGGGCGCGGCGGCATCCAGCACCATGATAACGGTGACGTCGAACGTAGCATGGACTGTCAGCAACTCGGTTTCCTGGCTGACCGTATCGCCTGCCGGCGGGACGAACAACGGGAGCTTCACCGTCTATGCCGCAACGAACGCCGGCATGGCGCCGAGGGGCGGTACGATTACGGTCTCGGGCGGCGGCGTGAGCCAAACAGTAACGGTTGCGCAGGACGGAGCGGCGGCATCGCTTACCCTTTCGCCGTCCGCCTGGAACCCGGGACCGGAAGCGTCCTCCGCGGCTATATCGATTCGCGCGAACGTCGCATGGATCGTCAGCAGCCCGGCATGGCTGACCACGTCGCTTTCCGGCGGAATGAACGACTGGAGCCTCACCATCTACGCCGAAGCGAACACCGGCACGGCGTCGAGGAGCGGTACGGTCACGGTTACGGGCGGCGGCATCAGCCGCACAGTAACGGTTACGCAGGCTGGGAAACCGACGGCGCGGTTTGACGAGCATGAAGTCTACATCCCCTACCGGAAGGTCTCGGCCATTTACTTCACCGGCGACGCCTATTACGCGGTGAGCGGCGACACGAGCATCGTCACGGCCCACCTCAGCGCCGGCTACGGCAGGCCCGCGGCCGTCCTGGAGTCCCAGCGCCGCCCCTGGAAATTCACCAAGGGGGAGAGCACCACCGTCTTTTTGCTCGACGAGAACCAGCAGGAGATCGACCGTTGCCGCGTGCACGTCACCACGAGCTTCTGGGAATGGCTCATCGTGATCCTGCTCTTCGGGTGGATTTGGTACTAAACGGAAAGCTGCCTGCCCCATCGAGGGAACAGAAAAAGCGCAAGGGCCGGTTGAAAACGAAGCAATTCAGCCGGCTCTTATGAAATAGGGAGGGGGCCACGCCAAACGCATGAGTAAAGAAGTATTAATAAAAGCCGAAAGATGTGGAATAATCAGCCCAAAGGAGCTGATGGGATGACAGGTGCTTGCGCCCATTGCGAGCCTTATCTCTCATCAACGATAAAGTCCGACAAACCGCAGCACCGGCGCGGCCTTGGATTGCTCGACGACGATGCGGTACGAATCCGTTTTTGGCGTCAGCGCGCCCAGCTTCACGATGGTTTTGTTGCCCGCGGACTGCGCCTGCCCCACCCGGATGTACCAGGGACCGAGCTTCGCGTATACGGTAAATGCCCGCACCCTCTCGCTGTAGGCGTTCGAATCCTCCGAGACGACGACGTGCTTCAGGCGCTCGCAGGTATCCAGTTTGAAATCCAGGAAGTATTCCGTACCGGCAAACGCGTAGGATGCCGCGTCGTCGAGCAGAATTGCCTGTGCTTCGGGCTTCACCGAGGGCATAACCGGGCGCGCATACATTTTGTCGATCTCCCGGCGGAAGGCCTTGAGCTGGTCCACGTCCGCCTGGGCAAACAGGCCGTCTTTGTTGGGCGGGATATTCAGCAGCAGGGCGCAGTTCATGCCGACGGAATTGTAATAGATATGCATCAACTCGTCAAGCCTTTTCGGCTGTTGATCCTCGTGATAGAACCAGCCGGGGCGGATGGAGACGTCGCATTCGCTCTTGGCCCAGCGAGCTCCTTTTACGCTGCTGACGTTCCCGTTGGCCAGGCCGTCCTCGTTGCCCACCCAGGCCACGTCCGGCCCGGCCACGCACATCACCGCGTCCGGCTGCAATTCACGTACCAGATCATAGTAGTCCTGCCAGGCGTACGCCTGCTTTTTGCCGTTGGGCCCCTCGCCGTTGGCGCCGTCCAGCCAGACGAAGGTCACTTCGCCGTAGCCGGTGAGCAGCTCCCGCAGCTGCGCCTTGTAGAACGCGTCGTAGGCCGCCCCCTGGCCATAGGTCGGCTCGTGCCTGTCCCAGGGGGAGAGGTAGAAGCCGAATTTCAGGCCGTACTTCCGGCAGGATGCCGCGAACTCGGCCACCACGTCGCCCTGCCCGTTTTTGTAGGGGCTGTTTTTGACGGAGTGCTCGGTGTAGGCGCTGGGCCAGAGGCAGAAGCCGTCGTGGTGCTTGGCGGTGAGGATCGCGCCCTTCATGCCCGCGTCGGCC
>WQTL01000110.1 GCA_009786275.1 Bacillota bacterium
CGCCCGCGCCCGTGGCCGTGGCCGTCAGCTTGGACTTCAGCTCGAAGCGGAGCTCCTTGATCATGTCCTCGGCCAGGGCGGGGTCGTTCACGGGCTTCTCGGCGCCGTCCCTGTCGATCATGCGCTTGTTCACCTGCACGAACAGGGTGAACTCCGCGGGCTCCAGGGCGTAGTCCTCCACCCGCAAATATTCCTCGGCGATTGCCAGCTGGGCAAGGATATCCCGCTTATCCGCCGGCGCGTAAATCTTTTCCGCCGCCGCAAAGGACAGGTAGCCGTCGATCTGATACAGGCCCGCGGCCTCGGCCACCGCGTTTTCGCCCAGTTGGTCCAGCGCGTATTGGCGCTTTTCCGCGGCGCTTTTGTTTTTCATCGCGTTGTTGCGCCCCTGCTCGATGTCCGCCTCCAGCTGCCTCAGCTTCTCGGCCACCTTGATTTCCAGCACCTCGTTGATCCTTATCTGGGCCAGCATGCCGCCCGGGAGCAGGACCTCGTTCATCTGCCCCAGCACGTGGGTGCGCTTCTGCGCGCCGCCGGCGCGCTTGGCCGCCACCGGCTTGCCGTCCCCGCCCTTCAGGCTGACGCCCTTTTCGTCCCGCAGCGTATCCACGAGGCCCTTGCCGATGTCCTCCTCCAGCTTGTTGAGGTTCCCGGCGATCTTCCCCTCAATCAGCGCTTCCAGCGCCGCCGGATCGAACAGGTCGCCCGCCTGCAGGGGGTTGAACAGCGCCGGGCACTGCGCGGCCATGTCCGCCGGCGCGCCCTCCCGCTTGATCATCCCCAGGAGGACCTCCTCGGGCGTGGTGAAGAAGCCCTCCGGGTCCTTCGTGAAGCTGCTGTTGAGGTACTCGATGATGTTGTTCTTCATCACGTTCTTCGCGGCCTTGAGCGTGTCGTTGCCGATCTCGATGTCGTCCATGGCGTAGCTGGTCTCCGCCACGAAGCTCTCCGCGCCCCGCAGCAGGGGGACCACGGCGTTGAGGTACGCCAGGGGGTCGCTTTTCGCCGTATCGAAGGGGGTTTGCGCCACCTGGTCCTTCTCCTCCTCCGGCGCGCAGGCGAACAGCCCCAGGGCCAGAACGCACGCCAGAACGGCCGCGAGCGATGCTTTAAGGATAGATTTCATACGATGCCTCCTGAATGAAGATTTTGCATGCGGTATTGTAGGGGACGGCGTCATCGACGTCCCAAAGATATCATGATTCATTCCCCCGCCTTCACCTTTGCCCCTTCGAACGGCGCCAGCCCCGTCTCGTCGAACAGGTACACCGTCTCCATCAGGATGTCCAGGCAGGCCTCCACGGTCTTGGGCCGCAAGCGGTCCACGGTGTCCAGACGGGTGTGGTAGTAGTCCGCCGGGGCCTCGTCCATGGCGGAGAGCAGACAGGCGCGGAAACCCGCCTGGGTGGCGGCCGTGGCGTCGCTGGAGCCGAAGAACACGCTGCCGTAGGGGATATCGTGCCCCGCGTTTTTCGCGCCCGCCTTGACCATGGCGCACACGGCGCTGTCGTGCTTCACGGTGCCGTTGAGGTCGCGGCACATCACCTTGATGAACTCGAAGTCCGTCATGGTGTCCAGGGCGATGAACGCGGTCTCCGCGTCCTCATACTCCTTCGCGTGGGCCTTGCCGAAGGCCTTGGCCCCCCGCAGGCCGATCTCCTCGCAGCCGGCGCAGAGCACCACCAGCTCGGTGTTCTCCAGGCGCAGGTTCAGGTCCCCCAGCAGCTTGGCCACGGCCATGGCGGTGAAGCAGCCGCTGAGGTTGTCGCTGGCGCCCATCACGGGGCGCTTTTTGTCCTCGAAGAACCAGGCGGGGATGATCAGCAGGCACAGCCCCGCGCACACATAGCCCAATATCCGCAGCGCTGGGCCGTAGCTTTCCAGGCCGGCGAAGCCCACCCAGCCCTTGCCTGCCGCGGCCGCGGCGATGTAGACGCCCAGGCAGAACAGGAGCGTAACCAGCGCGAGGGCCACCACGGGCACCAGCAGCACGGGCTTCTTAAAATGCTTGTAGCCGAGGTAGGTGTATTTCCACTCGTTGGCGGAATCCGTGTGGCCGCTGAGGATCAGCCGCCGTTTGACCTCCCCCGCGGGTTTACGCACACCGACGAGGTTCTGGGCTTGGCTTTTCGGCAAAAAGACGTCTATGGCCCGCTTGTACAGGATGAATTCCAGCACCATGGCCAGCATCTCCAGGGCGATGAGCGCCACGCCCACCAGGGCATAGCCCAGGTTGTACGCCAGGGCGCTGACGAAGCCGATGACCACCGCCGGGCGCACCCAGAACAGGAACGCCCCGGGCGCGGCCTTGAAGGGCTCCGCGCGCACGCTGTCGCAGCAGGTTTCAAGATCCTTCCGCATCATGTCCTGCGCCTTTTTCTCCTGGGGTGAACAGGACGGGCGCGGCCCGCACTCCTTGCAGACCTTCTTCACCCCGCGCACCGCGAAGTTCGTGTACTCCCGCAGCCTGGATTCGTAGCCCGCGATTTTTTCCCTTGCCGTCATAAAGCGTCCTCCTACAATTTTAATTTCGCTTGACAAATGATCAAATAAATCGTAGAATGATAGCGTATGTTGCCGTATCGGGGGAGGGATTCTTATGCCGGGGAAAAGAAACAAGGGGCCGCTCGTTTTGCTGCTGCTGATCATCGCCGCGGCCGTCGGCCTATATTTCGCGCACCGCAACAACGACATCGCCAAGCTGCCCGCGGCCACCACCGGCTCCACCCTGGCGGAGCTGTGGGAAACCAACTGGGCCGGCCACCGCAATCCGCCGGCGAGCAACCAGGACCGGCAGCCCGTCACCTCCGCACAGACCGCGCGGGACGGGCGCACCGCCGCCGAGCAGGGCACAACCACAACGGCCATCGTCACAAACCCCGCCAGCAACTACATCTACGCCAAGGAGTACAACCTCTACCCCGGCGAGGCGGCAATCCCCGTGAACAGGTATCTCATCTGCGTCAACCGCAGCCGCGCCCTGCCCGCGAAATACAGGGTGGACCTCGCCGTGTGCGTGGAGAACGTCTACCCGGAAAACCGCATGATGGAGCGGCAGGCCGCCGCGCAATACCGGAAGATGTACGACGCGGCGCGGGCGTCCGACAAAAACACCGAGCTGGAGCTGATCCCCTTTTCC
>WQTL01000111.1 GCA_009786275.1 Bacillota bacterium
ATTTACCGAGCCGCATAAAGACTACAACCCAAAAAAAATCGAAAAGGGCATTTGGCAGGTGATGCCGCTGATCACATCAGGATGGGATCACGCAACCTTTGCCACAGATACGCCGGAAGTGAAGGCGTTCTATCTAAACCTGGCGGAAATGCTGGCGAAGCTACCGAAGTAGATCATTGCAAATAACCGAATTATATTACATGCCATGGGATGCTTGACGTTCCATGGCTTTTTCTATTTCACCTGAAAGGAGCTGATCCCGTGCCCTACCTCCCCCCCGACCTGATTCGGCAGGTCAAGCAAATAGACCTGTTGACCTACTTGCAAACCTACGACCCGGACGAGCTTGTCCATGCGGGTGGCGGCGAATACTGCACCAAGTCCCATGACAGCCTGCGTATCTCCCATGGCCTCTGGTGCTGGCATTCACGGGACATCGGCGGCAAGACAGCGCTAGACTATTTGATCAAAGTGCGCGGCATGGGCTTCATGGACGCGGCACAGCACCTTCTCGGACGGGCGGCAATACAGCCGCCCGTTTTTTCATGCCCAGCAAAACCACCACCGCAAAAGACACTGATCTTGCCGCCCGCCGCGCTCGACAACGACCACGCTCTGACTTACCTGCAATCGCGCGGGATTGACCGGGCTGTGCTTGATTACTGCACCAAGGCCGGGCGGTTGTACGAGAGCGCCGATTATCATAATTGTGTGTTCGTTGGCACAGACAAACAGGGCCAGCCGCGCTATGCCGCTCTGCGCGGAACCGCAAGCAGCTTCAAGGGCGAGGCCAGCGGCAGCGACAAGCGTTATTCGTTTTCCTTGCCAGCGCAGGGCGAGAGTGAAACGCTCCACCTGTTCGAGAGCGCGGTGGACGCTCTGTCTTATGCCACCCTGCTGCGAATGCACGGACGGGACTGGCAGCATACGCACTTGCTTTCTCTGGCAGGTGTGTTCGCCCCGGCAAAGAACCCAAACTCGCGCTTGCCTGTTTCGCTGGCGCGATACCTGGAGGACTATCCCGGCATCCAGCGTGTTGACCTACACTTGGACAACGACTTTGCGGGACGGGCGGCGGCGCAGAACATCATGGACTTGTTGAGCGAGACGTATGACCTGTGCGACCACATTCCCCCCGGTGGATGCAAGGACACAAATGCGTATTTGCAAAAGCGGCTTGGCTTATCTGAACGAACTAAGGAGCGTGATGGACGATGAAACTACAGCGCATACGAGGCCCCCCGGTGAATGTATTATCCGGCGTATCTAACTACTATCAAGCAACGCGGTTGTGTGCCCAACCGCAGGCTTGCTACTAACGTAGCAAGCATCGTGCCTGTGATACCACAGGCACAGCGACTTAGGGGCTGCGCCCCTAAAACCCCGCTGGAAAGGACGGCATAATGCGAAAACGAAATATTCACATCCAGCTTTGGTTGTATGAAAAAGAAGCAGCGCATCTCTCAAAACTAGTGAAACGCAGCGGACTGACGCAATCTACCTACCTGCGCCACCTAATCAACGGCGTTGTGCCGCAGGACGCGCCGCCCCCGGATTACTATGCCATGATGGGTGAACTGCGGAGCGTCGGCGCAATCCTTGACCGCATCGCGCAGCAGGCGCAGACGCGGGGCCTGCTCGATACCGAGCGATATGACCAGGGCGTAGAACTGCTGAACCGGGCGATCCTGAATATTATCGACGCGGTGGTGATGCCGCGTAAGCGGGAATAACCTATGGCCACAACTTCTATATGGAGCGTCAAGGGCTGGCTGGGCCGCGTGGTGGTCTATGCCGAGAATCCCGCCAAGACGGAAAACCCCGCGTTTTTCGAGAAGCAGGGAATGACCGGGCAGCAGGCGCAGGGCCTCGTTGACGTGATCGACTACGCCGTGCAGGAATATAAGACGGTGCAGGAAGAAAGCCCGGCGCTGCTTCGGCAGCTCGTCACCGGCATAAACTGTCTCCCCACCACGGCGCGCGATGAAATGCTGCGCACAAAGCAATTGCACGACAAGGAGGGCGGCGTTGTAGCCTACCATGGCTACCAGTCCTTCGCGCCGGGAGAGGCCAGTCCGGCGCTGGCCCATAAAATCGGGGTGCGCCTGGCGAAACAGCTCTGGGGCGACCGTTTTGAGGTGCTTGTTGCTACCCATCTGGACAAGGCGAATCATCTGCACAACCATTTTGTCGTTAATTCTGTTTCCTTCGCCGACAGCAAACGATACTACCGCTCCGAGCAAGATTATTACAACCTGCGCCAAGCCAGTGACGACCTTTGCCGCGAGTACGGTTTGTCGGTGATCGAATCCCCGCAGGCGGGCCAGTCGCAGCACTATGCCGAATGGCAGGCGGCAAAGCAGGGCAAACCCACATATCGAGGCATGGTGCAGGCCGACCTAGATCGCGCCATCGCCGAGGCTATGACGGAGCGTCAGTTCTTCGAGAACCTAAAGCGCATGGGCTACACAATCAAAATGGGCAAAGACATCACTGTTTGCCCTGCCGGGCGCGAACGCGGGTTAAAGCTCCAACGCAATTTCGGCGACGAGTATTCCCCTGCGGGCATACGCCGCCGCATTCTGGAACAGCAACGCCCCCGCCGCCCTGAACCGGAACCGACACGCCAAGTGCGTGTTGTTTTTTTGCGCGGTACGTTGCGCAACACGCGGCGAATGAAGGGCTTCCGTGCGCTGTACTTCCGCTATCTATATTTACTTGGCAAGCTGCCGAAGCACCACCAGCGACCAGCTGAGAAAGTTGCCCCGGTGTATCGCGGCGAGCTGATCAAGATAGACCAAATCTCCCGCGAGCTGCGGCTGTTGTGCGAGCATGAAATCGACACGCCGGAGCAGCTTGCGGAATTCAAGGCGACAGCATCAAAAAAGGAGGTAGTGCTATGCGATAGGATTCTTTTCCGGGCGCAGGAAATGCGCCGCAATATGCAGACCGACAAAACTGAGAAAGACGAGGTGAAACAACATGAATGGAGGCGACGCCGCTGAACAAACCGTGCGGCTCGCAATGGAAGGTGCCGAGTTCACGCTGAAAATCGCGGGCGAGGGTGCCGAACACATCCTTGCACTGCTGATGGCAGCGTTGAAGCCAAGTCCAAAAGGGCAGAAACAATCCGGCCCAAAA
>WQTL01000112.1 GCA_009786275.1 Bacillota bacterium
GCTGGACCGGGTTGCGGAGGAAGTCGCCGCGCACAAGGGGAACGTGTGGACCCACATCATCTCCCTGCGCCGCGAGGACGCCGACCGCCTGGGTTACAACAACGTGGGCGAGTGGATGGATCTGCTGCGCCGGCAGCGGAATATGCTCGCTAAGCAGATGAATATCAAGCCCGAAAACTTCCGCTGGTACGCCGCCTTCCACGACAAAGAGCACCATCCCCATGTTCATGTTATGGCTTGGTCGTCCAAACCCGGCGAGGCGTGGCTGTCGGCGAAAGGCATTGAGGGGATCAAGTCCGCCATGGCGCGGGACATTTTCCAGCAGGATCTGGTGCAGGTATATCAGCGGCAAACCCAGCAGCGCGACGTCCTGCGGCAAGATGGCCGTACCCTCGTTGCTGACATCGTGCGTCAGATCAAAGCAGGCGGCTACGAAAACCAGGCGATGCAAGAGCTTTTGATGAAGCTGTCCGAGCGGTTGAAGAATCTGACCGGCAAGAAACTCTACGGCTATCTTCCCGCCGACGCCAAGGCCACAGTTGACCACATTGTTGACGAGCTCGCCAAGGAGGAACACATCGCGCAGCTCTATGATTTATGGTACGAGCAGCGCGAGGCTGTGCTGGCAACGTATCGTTCGGAGATGCCGGAACGGCTGCCGCTGTCGCAGAATGGGGAGTTCAAGTCGATCAAGAATGCTGTCATTGTGGAGACGGTGAAACTGGCGATGGAGGAAAAGCCTGTTGAGCAACAGACTGCGCAGAATACAAACGAAGAACAAGCACCTACGGCAGGAGTTCCCTCACACTTGCTTGGCCAGCTGGCCGACCTGATTACCATACGCATACTCCAGGAGCCGCAGCCAAAGGATTCGCGCGTAATCGTAGAGTCGAAGCTCTGGCGGGAGGAACAGGAGAAGAAACAGGCGCAGGGGCTGCGCATATGATTATCGCTTCCGCCCAAGTGCAACCGCGGCCGCGGCGACGGCCGCCAGGCCAACGAGCAGGATGAGCGAAGCCCATTCGATCACTCGAGCCGATTGCGCGAACGACAGCACGGCAAAGTACGCGGTCAGTATCACTGTGACCGGCACCATGATTTTTCCGGCCCGTATGGAGACCTGCTTTGCTGTGAGGGGATACCCCGCGCGCTCAAGCTCGCTGAGCGATCTGTAGCCTGCCACGAGGCTCGCGCCCCGCCCACGCAGCAACCGGATGGTGACCGCCGCACAGAAAAGGACAACCAGCCAGCCGAAAATAACTACCGCCAACCCCACTGTACTTTGTACCAGCATGCACCCATCCCTTTATTTTGAGTATCTCAATTATACCACAGATTGGAAGTGATTACAACGCCAATTTATATCCCCTTCACCCCCCAGCAACTCCACGACGCCAAACACGCCGACCTTGCCGCCTTCCTCGAAGCCCGCGGCGAGCAGCTGAAACGCTCAGGCTCGGAGCAGGAGTGGGCCAACCATCACGTCACCATACGCGGCAACCAGTTCTTCGACCAATACGAGCAAAAAGGTGGCGCCGCCATTGACTTCGTGCGAAAGTATTATGACGCCAGCTTTCCGGACGCCGTCCAAATGCTGCTCGGTCAAAACATTGCTGCGGTACCAGTGGAACCCCGCCAGCGCGAGCGGCCCGAGTTCAAGCTGCCCGACAAGGCCGACAACATGCGGCGCGTCTACGCCTACCTGATTAAGCAGCGCTGCATTGACCGTGCCGTGCTGGACCACTTCGTGCATCGGAAGCTGATCTACGAAAGCGACAAGTACCACAACGCGGTGTTCGTGGGCATGGACGAGGATGGTACGCCCAAGCACGCGCACAAGCGCTCCACGGCCAGCAACAGCGGCTGGCGGCAGAACCAGGCGGGCAGCGAAGCCGCACATGCCTTCCATCACATCGGCACAAACGGTGTGATTTACGCCTTCGAGGCGCCCATCGACATGCTCAGCTTTATCAGCCTCTACCAGAAAGACTGGCAGCAGAACAGCTATGTCGCCCTATGCGGGGTCAGCGACGAAGCCATCATGCACCAGATGTCTGCGCACGACAACCTGCGGGAGGTCGTGCTGTGCCTGGACAACGACCAAGCCGGGCAGCAGGCAACCGAGCGCATCTCGCAAGCTTTGCAGCACAAGGGCTACAGCGTTTCAGTCTTGCTGCCGCAATCGAAAGATTGGGCGCAGGATCTCGAAAATTTATCGCGTCAGGAGGTGCCGGCGTCATGCCTCCATATGCATACCTAGTCTTCGCTGCGGGCGGGCTGCTGCTCTTTTTGGGCGCTGCGCAGTGGCTGAACAAGGCCGCGAATTTGAACCATATCAAGTCGAAAACGGTTGGGGATGGGCAGCACGGCACAGCGCGCTTCGCCACGCCCACGGAAATCAAGCAGACCTACAAGGCCATCCCCTTCATGCCGGAACTCTGGCGCAAAGGAGAAAACCGTCCTGACTCTCAGGGCATTATCGTTGGCCAGCGCACTACCTGCAAGGGCACTGTCGCCATCGTGGACGAGGGCGACGTGCACGCCATGATGATCGGCGCGGCCGGCTGCGGCAAGACGGCTTTCTGGCTTTATCCCAATATTGAGTACGCTCTGGCGGCGGGCATGTCGTTCCTATCAACCGACTCGAAGGGCGACATCTACCGGAACTACGGTCGCATCGCGCAGAAGGACTATGGCTACCATGTGGCCGTGCTCGACCTTCGCAACCCCACCCGGTCGGACGGCTTCAACCTGCTCCACCTGGTCAACAAATACACAGACGCCTGGAAAAGCAATCCGAAGGACATCTCCCTCAAGGCCAAGGCCGAGAAGTACGCCAAGATCATCGCGAAAACGATTGTGTTCAGCGATGGGGAGTCCTCCGCGAGCCGCGGCCAAAACGCGTTTTTCTATGACGCGGCCGAGGGGCTTCTCACGTCTGCTATCCTGCTCATGGCCGAGTTCGCTGAACCGAAGCAGCGGCACATCGTGTCCGTGTTCAAACTCGTGCAAGACCTGCTGGAGCCGTCGCCGATCAGGGGGAAAAGCTGTTTTCAAGTCCTCATGATGCGCCTGCCCAGCGAGCACAAGGCCAAATGGTTCGCCGGCGCGGCGCTCAACGCCAGCCAGGAGGGTATGGCCTCGGTGCTGTC
>WQTL01000113.1 GCA_009786275.1 Bacillota bacterium
AGACGCAACCAGCGACGAACCCAGTGGCTGGATGAGGCCAGCCCGCAGTCGAACCTGTGGTATGCGGAAATCCTCGGCTATCTTTCGCTTGGATTCCTAATACCCGAACGCGAACAACTACCCCCGGCTGATTTGGAGTCTCAGCAGAACACCGTGCAATACTTCGCAGAACAGATACTGCATCGGCTGGACATAGATCCGCGTTGATCCAAAATCCCGCGCAAGCGGTAATACCTACGAGGCGCCGGGCCTCGGTAGAAAGATGCATGTCATATGACAAGAGCAACTGAATATGGTTACCCTACAAAGAAAGCCCTGCCATAGATCATTGAGAAAGATCGACGGCGGGGCAGTATATTTATTGGGACTTCGGGGCTAAACAAATTTTTTATTTGCGAGTTAGCTTTTTCTATGATATAATAAGACGATATATGAGAGAAAAGACAGGAGCATGGTGCTTATGGGTGCTGTGGTGGCTCTTCAATCGGAAAACGGAGCGGAGGTAAAGCGCGACGACCTGCAAATCTTCGACAGCGTTCAAGTCGCGCAACGGCGTTATTGCTGGACGCCGTATATCCCTGCGCGCTGCGTCACTCTCCTGCAGGGCGATCCGCAAACAGGAAAGTCCACGGTGGTCCGTGCCATCGCAGCCGCCCTGTCCAACGGCTCGCCCCTTCCCTCGGACGATGAGCGGCGGGAGCCGATGCGGGTTTTGTACCAAAACGCGGAGGATGATTTTACTTCTGTCATCGTGCCGCACTTGAAGGCCCTCGGCGCGAACATGAGTAACTTCGCCAGAGTCAACGAGGATCATGCACCGCTGTTTTTCTATGATGAACGCATCGAAGATCACATAGAGCGTTTCCAGCCGCAGATCGTCATTTTCGATACCCTCCAGCGCTATGCCGGTGGGAAGGTGAATCTCAACGATCTGACCGCCGTGACCGCGCTGTTTGATTATCTTACCGGCATGGCCAAGCGCTATGACTGCGCGATCGTGGTCGTAAGCCACCTAAACAAGCAGGACACCAAAGCGGAATATAAAGGCTTCGGCAGCGTCGGCATCCGCGCTTCCGTGCGTAGCACGTTAACGTCGGGCAAGATCGGCGAGGGCACCGGGCGGTTCGGCCTGTTCCACAGCAAGTCCAACGGCATACGGCCCGGCGCACCGCTGGAGTTTGAGATATTCGGCGACGCGGAGGTGTGCTGGCTTGGCGCGTCTAGGCTGACCGAGCGGCAGCTTCTCAGCGGCAAGGGCGACGAGAAGAAAAAGGGCAAATACGCCATCGCCCGCAAGTGGCTCGAAGAAAATCTCGCTGACGGTAACGCCGTATGGACCGCCGACATCAGCGAGGCGATGGAGGACATAGGGACATCCTTCTCGACGGCAAAACGGGTGAAACAGGACTTGGGCATACGGCATTTTCGCCGCGACAACAAGGTCTGGTGGAGCTTTGACATCCCCGACGACGCCGACCTTGACGACGATTTCGAGTGAGCTTGCGGCGCAAACACGCGAGCCAACTGAAGCAAATTCCAGGCGATTTGCTTCAGTTGGAACGGAAAATGATTCAGCTACGATAACAAGAAAGCCTTATGCACAGGCGCTTTCTGAGGGCAACCGACCGCCCCAAAAAGCCAACTGAAGCAAAAACACCCCGCGAGGGGTATTTGAGCCAGTTGGGATAAATTCTACATTTGGAGGAAGCGGACATGGCGGACAAGACATTCAAGGGGAAAATCAGCGCACACGGCACGGAGATCACTGTGCTGTCGCAGGGCACCGAGGACGATTACATTAGCCTGACGGATATCGCCCGCTACAAAAACGCCGAGTACCCCAGCGAGGTGATACAAAACTGGATGCGCAATCGCGGCACGGTGGAGTTTCTCGGTATCTGGGAGCGAATCCATAACCCGGATTTCAATTACCTCGAATTCGAGGTAATTGACCGTGAAGCCGGGCGCAACGCCTTTGTGCTCACCCCAAAACGTTGGATCGAAAGCGTCAACGCCATCGGCATAACCTCCAAGCAGGGCCGCTATGCCGCGACCTTTGCCCATAAGGACATAGCGTTTAAGTTCGCCTCGTGGATTTCAGCGGAGTTTGAGCTATACATCATAAAGGACTACCAGAGGCTCAAGGCCGACGAGAACAGCCGCATCTCCCTCGATTGGAATGTGAAGCGCATCCTTGCCAAAGTCAACTACAGGATACACACGGACGCGATTCGCGATAATCTTGTGCCGACGGAACTGACTGCGTGGCAGCGTTCTTTTGTGTATGCCGATGAAGCCGACCTGCTGAATGTCGCGCTGTTCGGGCAAACCGCCGCCGAGTGGCGCAAGGCGAACCCGGACAAAGCGGGCAATATGCGCGACCACGCCACCATTGAGCAGCTTCTCGTCCTTGCGAATCTCGAAAACGTCAACGCGCTCTATATCGGAAAAGGCATGCCGCAGGAGGAGCGCATCGGCGAGCTCAACCGCCTTGCGCGCCAGCAGCTTACGCAGCTTCTCGGAAACAGCAGCGTCAAACGGATGAAAGAACTGGAATCGGCAAATGAGGAAGTGTGAGGCGTTTTCAAGAGAGGTCGGGCAGCGCCGCCTCCGATGAAATGGACAGGCTGAGCGGAGCGAATCCGGGTATCAACAAAAAATTCGCGCGAAATACAGCCGCGCCCCGGCGTGGTATTCCTTGCCCGCCGCCCGGCCACGCGTCGGGCTTTTTTTGCGCTCAAATCATGTTCACCATGCCGGTGAACAAAATCTACCCGCCTTTACAGTTTCTTTTCCATTTCCACATAAAACCCATTGCGCAGCGATTCAACAAAGCCGGAATGCCAGTAGAGAGTAACCGCTGGTTCGAGCGTGACCCGCGTGCCTAAATGCAGCGTGTGGTCGCCGCGCCGCCGCGCATAATTCTCCACTGCGGCGAGCAATGCCTTGGATATTCCGCGCCCGCGATATTCCGGCTTCACAAACATGCGCTTGACTTCACCCACACCCTGTGATTTCTTGCGATATGCCGCGCAGCCGACCGGTGTATCATCAACGTAGGCCACCCAGATATGCTTGATTTTTTCTTTCTTGCTATATCGGGTGTAATAGACGCTGTCCTCGCCGAGGAAGCCTACCATAAAGTCATCCTGCTC
>WQTL01000114.1 GCA_009786275.1 Bacillota bacterium
CCAGCTTTCGTAACTTTTCTTCTCCGCCATTTCTCCTCACCCTGGTCTATTTTACCATTTTCTTCAAGCGTTGTCAATTGTTGGATAGACTCTTATTTTTTTGGAAAGGAGCTGCCACCATGTTTGATCTGGAATGCGTCTTGGCTTTCGCCAAGGAACTCCCCGGCAAGAAGGTGCTGATCGTGGACTGCGACAGCCAGGCGAGCCAGACCGTTTCGCTGGGCTGGCGAGAGGACGATCTGCCCGTGACCCTCGCGACGCTGTTTGCGCTGCAACTGGAACACAAGGGCTGCGGCACAATTCAGACGGCATTTGCCGCGACATGGGCCTCTCCACGCTGAAACCCTACGAGCAAAAACCGCAGGCAAAGACAGTTTCAAGCAGGGAATTCCGGGCAGCGGAGAAAGGTGAAAGCTGGAAGTTCAGGCTCATGGGCACCATCGACCAGGCTATGCAGCTTGCACAAACCCCGGCGGATTTCATTGCCCTATTGAAGCGGTGGGGCTATGGTGTCCGATGGGAAGCCGGACGGAAATCCATTACCTACACCACGCCCGAGGGGCAAAAGTGCCGCGACAACAAGCTGCACGAAGCGGAATATCTCAAGGAAAGAATGGAGATCGAATTTGGACTTAGAGCACCTGAAAGACTTGAACAGCGAGGATACGCAGGAGATGAACAGGTCCTACCCGCCGGAGAACCACTGGATTCCGAAAGGGCAGTGGGCCTCGATGGTACGGCTCCTGACCAAAAACCTGACATTGCTCCCGGAGATTTTGGAAAGCATGGACGCGCTGGCGACAGAGGAAAGCATGCGCCGCTACTACCAGGCGACGAAGCAATCCTTGGAGGAAATAGCCCGGGAACAGCGCAGCCAACAGCGGGAAATATCCTCACGGGTTGGGAAAATGAGCGACGAATCTTCCAAGCGGGGCAGGGAATTGGAACGCTCGTTGACGAATTGGCAGGAGCAATTCCAGAAGAAAACATGGAAGCGCCTGATCATTCTGATTGGAGCACAGACGATTATCCTGACTGTGTTGATGATCTTGCTACTGATGATTTTGAAGTAGAGGATGAAGAACTGAGCCTGAGAATGCGATTCTAGAGAAAGGAGAGAACGGAACTGGCAGAGAAAAAGACGAGCACGGTGACCGCCGAAACCGTGCGCCGGGAAGTGGTTATCCGCGGGGTAACATATCGCCTGACCAGCACTTTTGAAGGGCTGAAGGACCTCGACGCGACCGTAAAACGGCTTGCCGTCAAGCACGCGACCCAACCCCTGACCGCGAAATAATCCGGCTTTACCACTAGCTTTCGGTGGCGTTGTATGGTATAATTATTCCTGCAATACTGCTGGAAGCGGGTGGCTACATAACGCGAGTTCAATCGTGTTTAAGAAAGGAGCTGCCATGCTAAAGCAAAATTACGACGTCGGCATTTACGTTCGCCTGTCGAAGGACGACGAGCGCGCCGGAGAATCCGTGAGCATCGAAAACCAAAAACTGATGCTGCGGAAATACGTTAGGGAACAGGGGTGGAACGAGGTCGGCTGCTATGTCGACGACGGATTTTCGGGAACGAACTTCGAGAGGCCAGGGGTCACCAGGCTGATTGAGGACGCGAAAGACGGCAAGATCAATTTGATCTTGGTGAAGGATCTGAGCAGGTTCGGCCGGAACTATATCGAGATCGGACGCTTCACGGACTACGTATTCCCCATGATCGGCTGCCGGTTCATCGCCCTGAATGACGGGGTGGATACCATCCACAGCGACAACGACATCATGCCCTTCCGCAATCTGTTCAACGAATTCCAGAGCAGGGACGCAAGCAAAAAGATTAAAGCGGTGAAGCAGATGTGCGCAAAAAACGGTATGTACCTGGGCTGCTACGCGCCCTACGGCTACAAAAAAGACCCCGCCGATACTCATAAACTGATCATCGACGAGCCTGCCGCGCAGGTGATCCGCCGTATCTTCGCGCTGCGCTGCCAGGGCTTGGGCTACCGCAAAATCACCGCGATGCTCAACGCCGACCGCGTCCTCCCGCCGAGGGATTACTACTACGAGCAACTCGGACGGCCCAACCCGACCAACGATAATCATCTCTGGAACGAAGTGACGATGCGCGAAATCCTTCGCAATGAGGTCTACGCCGGGCACATGGTGCAGATGAAAACCGGTACGCGCTCGTACAAATCGAAGGGCTACGTCAACAAGCCGCGAGAGGAATGGGTGCGCGTGGAGGGCACGCACAAACCGATTATCGACCCGGCCACCTGGGAGCTGTGCCAAGACATCACCGAGAAAAACTATCGGTACCGCACGACGAAAAACGGCAACGTCACACTGTTCAGCGGTCTCCTACGCTGCGCCGACTGCGGCAGCCACATGATCCACCAGCCCAGCGTGCGCAACCTGCGCAACGGCGAAAAAGCAACCTACAACGCCTACACCTGCGGCAACTACACGCGCAGCGGCATCATCGCCTGCACCACGCACCGCATCACGATGGAGAACATAACGGACCTTACCCTCGATGACATCCGCCACTATGTGGGCCGCGCCGTGTGCGACGAGGTCGCCCTCCGGCAGGAGCTGAAAGCTCTGAAGGACCAGGACGCCGCCGCCCGTAAGAAAGCCGATAGGAGCCAGCAGAAGGCCCTTGTGAGCCGCCTGAACGAACTCGAACGGTTGACGCAAAGCCTCTACGAGGACAAGGTGAAGGGTGCCATCCCGGAGGCCGTGTGTCAGAACCTGATCCTGAAGTACGAGGCCGAGCGCATCGAAAAGGCCGCGCAGTTGGAGGAAATCCACCAGCGCCTCGCCCAGGCGGAGCAGGATGACAACGACATCGAACGCTTCCTCGAAGCCGTAAAACGCTACGTCGCCGTCGAAGCCCTCGACCGGGAAATGCTGCTGGAGCTGATAGACTTCATCGAGGTCGGCCAGCAGACCGTGCAGGGCGGGAAGAAAACCAGGGATGTCACGATCCACTACAAGTTCGTGGGCAAGATTACGTAGTTATCTTTGTGAGAGGTACTCACAGGAATGGTTGGGGCACGCCGAGCCGACCCGTTCACGTACAGTATCGCGCAGTATCCTCTCATTCGCTGAAACCCGCTATAATTAAGGCTTTGCAATCGAACGCCGTCCTGTG
>WQTL01000115.1 GCA_009786275.1 Bacillota bacterium
CTTCGCCTGCTTCTTGCGCTTGTCGGTTGCCTTCTGCCAGGGCGGCGCGCTGCCGTCGGCGTCGATGTCGCCCAGGGCCCCGCTGTCGTCCAGCTTGTGGATGGGGTACTCGAACCAGCAGTTGATGGGATCAAAGCCCGCGAACTCGCGCAGGGTGCCCTCAATGCGCCACGCCGTTTTGTGCTTGGCGGCCTCTGTGGCGGCCTGCATCGCCCGGGTGCATTCCATGTGCGCCGTGTCGTCCAAGAGCCGCCTGGCGGCCTCCTGTATGGCCTTTTCGCTGCACTGGTCGTCCTGGGACACCTCGTCCTCAAAGCCCGCGACACGCCCCCGCAGGAAGCCCACAGCTGCCGCGCAGGCCGCTTTGTTTTGTTCCTGTTTCAGGATGTCGTCGGTCAATTCCAGGCCGATCATGTCCAGCAGAGCGTCCGGGTCGCGGGCGAATACGCCGCTGCCGCTGGCGCGGTCCATGCTGCGCTTGCCGCCCTGGGCCCCCTTGCTGTGGTGGTGGCAGTAGATCACCGCGCAGCCAAGCTCATTGCATACTTTATCGAACTGGTTGCAGAAGCGGGCCATTTGGTCAGCGCTGTTCTCGTCGCCGGTGATCACCTTGTAGATCGGGTCGATGATGATCGCGAGGTACTTCTTTTTCGCCGCGCGACGGATCAGCTTCGGGGCCAGCTGATCCATTGGGATCGATTTGCCGCGCAGGTTCCAGATCGAGATGTTATGTAGGTTTTTCGGCGGCAGGCCCATGGCGGCATACACATCCTTGAAGCGGTGCAGGCAGCTGGCCCGGTCGAGCTCCAGGTTGACGTACAGTACCCGGCCCTGCGCGCAAGACCAGCGCAGCCAGTTCACGCCCTCGGCGACGGCGATAGCCAGCTCGATCTCCAAGTAGGACTTGCCCGCCTTGCTGGGGCCCGCCAGGAGCATCTTGTGGCCCTGCCGCAGCACACCCTCAATCAGCGCCGAGGCGAGGTCGGGCAGGCTGTCCCATACGTCGGCCAGGTCTTCGGGCTCGGGCAGGTCGTCATTGACACTTTCGATCCACTCCACCCACTCGTTCCAGGAGGCTTTGCCGATGTTGGTGTCCACGAGGAACTGCTTTTGTTCGCCGCGCATGATGCCGGGCATACGGCTCAGGCGGGAGGGGTTGCGGTTCTGCGGATCCACCTGCAGGCTGTTTTTCTGGCACACGCTGTAGAGGTAATCCACCCGCTTGCGGTATTCCTCTTTGCTGGCGGCGTCCACCCGCACGATGGCGTGGAGGCTCTTTTTGCCGCTGTGTACCAGGCAGGCGATGGGGAGCTCCAGCTCCCGCAGGATTGCGTTCTGGCGGTCGATCTCCATGTCGTCGGATTCCACCAGGGCGAAACGGAAATCTGTGACGTTGTCGTTTTTGACGCCCTTGCCGTCGAGGGGGTTGAAGCGTATCCATGCCCCCGCCGCCGGGTCGTAGTCGCCGATGGCCGCGCCCATGTCGCCCTTGCAGGCCTGCAGCTCCTGGATGATCTCGCCCGCCGTTTTGGTAAAAACGCCTTTGGAATTCGGGGTGTAACGCCCGTCGTCGGCCTGGAAGCTCTTGGTGTTGAAGCCCACGTAGTCGGTGCTGTCGAACAGCGTTGTCAGGTACGTAATCAAGTCCTGTACTGGATTCCATTCCGAGGCGGGGTGCCGGACCTCCTGCTCCTCAATCCAGTTCGGGTCAATTACACTGTCCCTTTCGTAGCTGATTTCGTCATTCCAATCAAGGGCTCTGCTTTCGATGTGCGGCGGCGTCCAGCCGTTTTCCTGGGCGATCTGTACGATGGTGCCCCCTGTTACAGGGGCGGCCCCGCCGCCGCCGAAGCTGCGCCATTTCTTGTCGCAGTCGCCGGGGTGGTAGCGCGCCGGGTCCCTGGAAGACCATGTGTCCCAAACAGAAACGTCATGCCCCTCATATTTCAGGGCCATGCCGACGCTGACCCAATCCTGGTAGCCCAGGGCGGCGGGGTCTATTTCGTTAAGTAGGCTTATCAGGTCTACCATGCAAAGGCCTCCTGTTTCGGCTGTTTCGGCGGGGTGTATTCAGGGGGATAAATATCATGGGGGACGCGCCAGCCGTTCGCGGCGATACGGTCTATGAGCTTTTTCGCTGCGTTGAAATCCCATGAGCCCACGTGCTGGAAGCCCTTTTGCTCCAAAACCCGGATTTGCTTCGGGGTAGTTAGGCCTTCCTCGCGACGCTTCGCCAGGCGGTCGAGCAGCTTCCCGGCCTTGCCCGCGCACTCCACTTCGTCGGGGAAGATGCCGTACTTTTCAAGGGCCTGCAGTTGCTTGTCGCTGGCGGGGGCCATTTCGTAGCCGAAGCTCGGGACATAACCTGAAAGGTCTTCGGCCTGGATGGACATCTCGAATTGCAGCGGGTCCACCAATTTGCGCTTGCGGGATTTCATCTCGTCCAGCTTCTTTGCCAGGGCGGCCTCGCGGTCGGCGACGACATCATCCTGCGCGCGCTGTTCCGCTTCTTCCAGATCGACGGGGCAGCCCGCCGCTTCCAGCTGTTCGGTTACTTTGTCGGCCACTTCGGCGCTCTCGCAAATCAGGTGCGCCGGGCGGCACAGCTCATGCTTTTCCGTGTGCCAGAGGAAGTCCAGCAGCAGGAGCTCCTTTTTCCCCGGGGCCAGGCGGGCCCCACGTCCAACCATTTGGGCATAAAGACTGCGGACTTTGGTGGGCCGCAGTACCACGATGCAGTCCACGGTGGGGCAGTCCCAGCCTTCGGTCAGCAGCATGGAGTTGCAGAGCACGTCAATGCCGCCCGCGTCGAACCGCTTTAAGACTTCTTCGCGGTCGGTGCTGTTGCCGTTTACCTCGTCGGCCCGGAAGCCCTCGGCGCATAGGATGTCGCGGAATTTCTGGCTGGTTTTGATCAGCGGGAGGAACACCACGGTCTTGCGCCCGGAACAGTGCTCTTTCATCTCTTTTGCGATCTGGTACAGGTAGGGGTCCAGCGCGCTGTCCAGGTCGCTGATTTTGTAGTCGCCCGCCTGTGTACCCACGCCGGTGAGGTCGAGCTTCATCGGGATGGTCTGCGCCTTGATGGGGCAGAGGAAGCCGTCTTTGATGGCCCGGGGGAGCGTGTACTCGTAGGCCAGGCTGTCGAACACCTGCCCGAGGTT
>WQTL01000116.1 GCA_009786275.1 Bacillota bacterium
CCCGGGCCCCTACTACGCGGGCCTGTTCGGCCGCACCTTCGGGGCCGATCTGACCGGCGGGGGCCTGACCGGCAACATCAAGGTGCGGGCCGGGGAGGCCGTCGGCGGCCTGCTGGACGACCTGAAGCTCCCCGCCGCGCTGCGGAGCCCCGTATTCGCCGCCATTGACAGCCTGATCGACGACGCCTTCGCCCTGCCAATCTCAGAGCTCCCCTGCAAGCGCTTCCTCAAGGAATACGGCTTCGGCGATCCGGACAAACCCGGCACCGTGGAGGATCTGGCCAACACCGCCATGGTGTATATGTTCGGCAAAAAGCACAACCCCGCCGACGACCCCTTCCTGCAAGACGTGCTGCGCCGCATCGAAAACGGCGAATTCCTCGGCCAGGCCCTGGAATTCGCCCTGCCAGCGCTTCTGAAGGCCCTCAGCGGCGGCGCGCTGTCCAAGCTTGCCGCCCACCCCCTCGTGGTGCGCCTCCTGGACGGCCTGACGAAGCTTGTGGTCAACCCCTCCATGCGCGCCGCCCTGTCGCGGTCCCTCTTCCTCGCGGCGAGCGACATCGTCTCCCTCAAGTCGCCCACCGGCGGCCGCGACGGCCTGCTGACCTACAACGGCCCCGTCAAGGTGCCCACCGGTCCCGGCACGTACCGCCTGCCGCGGGACATCGCCGCTTGCCCCAAGGGCCTTACCCACGCGGAAATATCATGGGTTACAAGGCCCGGCGCCTCCGCGCCCGCGCTGAAAGTCACCGACAAGGACGGCAACCCCGCCCCGGAGGTCAAAATCACAATCACCAGCGTGGCGGAGGACCTCACGGCGGAACAGATCGACCTCGGCTTTATGAAAATCCTCGGGCGTACGCAGCCCGTGCTGAGGCACACCGCCCGCCTGAGCGGCCTGAAGCCCGGCAAGGCCTATCAATTCACCGCGGGCGACAGCGTATGGGATTGGTGGGCAGTGCCGCGCGGTTTCACCGCAGCGCGCGGATAGGAGGTGCGCCATGCATCAAAAGACGCAAATCACCGGGCTCAGCGACGAGGAACTGGAGAGGGCACTGCGCGCCAAACGCGCGGCGCGGATCACCGCGCTTCTTCTGGTCGCCCCGCTTTTCATTACGGCCTTCGTTTCCCTCGTCGCGGCGCTCAACGGCACGCCGCTGTTCTTCGTGCCCGCGGCCCTTGCTCTGGCCGGTGCCGTGTTCTGCATATTGTATATGATCGGCGCCAAAAGCGCTATGAAGCAGCTCCTCAGCGCCAATATCGTGCAGGGCGCGCTCTCCGCGGTGTTCGCGGGCTGCCAATACAACTATGAGGGCCGCCTGCCCTCCTCCGTGATCAAGGAGGCGCGGCTGATTTCCGGCTGGACGGACATCTCCGGCAGCGACCTGGTCGTGGGCAGGTACCGGGGGCGCGGCGTGGAGTTCTCGGACATCAAGCTGGAACGGGTCACGCAGGTCCAAACAGGCGAAAGCACCAGTCAAAGGCGGGAGACCCTCTTCCGGGGCCAGTGGCTGGTGTTCGAGCTGGGGCGGGTGCTGCCCGCTTCGGTGCGCGTGATCGAAAAGGAGGGGCGCGGGGGGCTCAGGGCCGCGCTGAAGAACCTGGCCAAGAGCGACGTGGAGACCGAGAACGCGGCCTTCAACGCGCAGTTCCGCATTGAAACAGTCGACCCGCACACCGCGTTCTATGTCCTCACGCCGCATTTTATCGAGTATATCATGGCGGCGGACGCCGCGGCCCGGGCCCGCACCTGCCTGTGCTTCACGGGCGGTCGCGTGCACATCGCCCTGGATAACGGCCGCGATTCCTTCGAGCTCGGCAGAGCCGCGGACCTGAAGGACATCGCCGCGCTGCGGGCCCGCGTCCGGCGGGAGATCAAGTACCTTACGGGCATCCTGGATGTCCTCATGCAAAATAAATATCTGTTCGAAAAGGAGAATTAACATGGAATTTACTCTGGCTATCGCCGCGGCGGCGGCCCTCATCGCGCTTATCATTCTTATCTGGTGGGTGAGGACCTCCAACGGCTTCAAGCGCAGGCAGATCAAAATCAAGGAGGCCCTTTCGGGCATCGAGGTGGCCCTCACCAAGCGCTGGGACATGCTCACCAAGCTGCTGGACGTGGCCAAGGGCTTCTCCGGGCACGAGAGGGAGCTGTTCGCCGAGGTCGTCAGCCTGCGGCGCGGCATGAGCGTGGGCGAACTGAGCGGCGCCGCCGGGCAGATGGACGCCGTGGCCTCCCGCCTGAATGTGGTGGCGGAGGCCTACCCGCAGCTGCGTTCCAGCGAGGTATTCGTGCAGCTCCAGGCCGGTATCCGCGACGCCGAGGAGCACCTGCAAGCGGCCCGCAGGCTCTACAACAGCAACGTGACGGGATTCAACACAGCGTTGCAGGTATTCCCCTCCGGCATCGTCGGCAAGGCCATGAAGCTGGAGGACCAGGCCTTCTTCGAGGCGGAGGCCGCCAAAAGGGCGGATGTGCCGATGAGGTTCTGACGCTATCCCATTTATAAAAATCAATCATTTATAGCGGGCGGCTGCCTACAGCCGCCCGCAACAATATTAATTAGCTAATACATTGCTGCATTTTACGCATAATACAGATCGTCCGACGCGAACTCCGGCGTGCACGTGACATTCACGCCCAGCTTTTTCAGCGCGCCCTCGTCCGCCTTCGAAATCATGTGGGAGGAATGCGCCTGGCAGCCCCTTAAATTGCGCAGCTCCAGGAGGCATTTTTCGGCGGCGGGGTCCGTGGCGGCGCAGATGCTCAGGGCGTTGAGCACCTCCTCCAGGCTCAGCAGGGGGTTTTTGTCATGCAGGATGTTCCGCTTGAGCATCAGCATGGGCTCCAGGACGTGGGGGGCGATGAGGTGCAGGCCGTCCGGCAGCCCGGCAAGGCGCTTCACGCAGTTGATCACCAGGGTCGAGGCCGCGGTGAGCACGTTGATGGTCTTGCCCGTCACCACGCTCCCGTCGTGGAGGATCAGCGCCATGGCGGGGCAGCCGTTGGCCTTGGATTTCTCCAGCGCGGGGCGCACCGCAAGGCCGTATTCCGGCGTCACGCCCACCTGCCGCATGATGATCTCCAGCTTTTCCACCGCGCTGATGCCCACGCCGCCCTCTTTGTAGTCGCACCAGGTCCTGAAATACCGCCGCACGATCTCCTGC
>WQTL01000117.1 GCA_009786275.1 Bacillota bacterium
ACGTTTTGTGCCGGACGGAGGGACGGGCAGCATCGGCTGCGTGGGCGTTGTACCGGCGGCGCGCAACCGGGGCGCGGGCCGGGCCATGGTGGCGCGGGGCGCGGCATGGCTGAAAGAACAGGGCTGCGATGGGATCGAGCTGCGCTTCGTGGAGCTTATGGATTGGTACCGGGCCATAGGGTTTGAGGTGACGGGCAGGCAGTGGATGGGCAAAAAACGGCTGTGACCGCGGAGGGCGTTATCATGACCCAACAGGCAATCGTGGACACCTGCTTAGCCCTGCCGGGGGCCTACCTGGACTACCCCTTTGGGCCGGACGTCGCCGTATGCAAGGTGAAAGCGCCCTCTCAAGAGGCTGGTAGGATTTTCGCGCAGGTGTTCACGCTGCGGGGCGAGCCCACGGCGACCTTCAACTGCGACAGGCCCACGGGCGAGTTCTACCGCCAGCTGTACCCGGGGACCGTCACGCGGGGGTGGCACTGCCCGCCGGTGACGCAGCCGTATTTCAACACCGTGAAGCTGGACGGCACCGTGCCGGACGAGGAAATTTTGCGCATGATCGACCACGCGTATTGGGTGGTGCGGGGGAAGCTGCCCAAGGCGGCGCAGAAGGAGATGGAGGAAACGTCATGAGCAATTTCAGCGTCCTGCTCTTCACCTCAACCGATTTGATGGAGATGTTCGAGCACTACAAACGGGCCTTCAACGCCAAATTGCTTTGGGACGGCAGGGGTGACGCGGGCGAGCTGATCCACGTGCAAATGGACGTTCTGGGCAATGGAATCGGCCTGGCCCCGGCCGCGCCGCACGAGCTCGCGGCGGGCAATGTGACGGTGGTGTGCCTGAAATTCCGAAAAGAAAAAGAGCTGCGCCGTGCGTATGAGGTCCTGTGCGAGGGCGGGCATGGCGAGGGGCTGCTGAAGCTTCCGTGGAGCTCGCTGGAGGGCTATGTGACGGACAAATACGGTGTCAAATGGTGCATCGGAGTATAGGAGAATCTAATGTCTAATATCTACAGTCTAAAATCTAACCGTCCCATCGTAGCCATCGTCGGCCGCCCCAACGTGGGCAAATCGACCCTCTTCAACAAGCTTACGGGCACGCGGCGCGCCATCGTGGACGACACCCCCGGCGTGACCCGCGACAGGCTTTACGGCGACTGCGACTGGCAGAGCCACAACTTCCTGCTGGTGGATACCGGCGGCATCGAGCCCAACAGCGACGACGTGATATTATCGCAGATGCGCCGCCAGGCCCAGCTGGCGATTGACACGGCCGACGCGATTATTTTTGTCACCGACCTGCGCAGCGGCGTGACCGCCAACGACGAGGAGGTCGCCCAGATGCTGCGCCGCAGCGGCAAGCCCGTGGTGCTGTGCGTCAACAAGAGCGACCGCCCGGGCGGCACCCCGCCGGAGTTCTACGAGTTCTATAACCTCGGCCTGGGCGACCCCGTGGAGGTTTCCAGCGTGCACGGGCACGGCACGGGCGACCTCCTTGACGAAGTCTGCAAGCACCTGCCCGCCCCGCAGGAAGAGGAGGAGGACAGCGGCGTCATCCGCGTGGCGATTATCGGCAAGCCCAACGCGGGCAAGAGCTCCCTGGTCAACCAAATGGCTGGCGAGGAGCGGGTGATCGTCTCGGAGATTGCGGGGACCACGCGCGACGCCACGGACACCCTCGTGGAGAACGAGAAGGGCAAATTCCTGCTGATCGACACCGCTGGCCTGCGCCGCAAAAGCCGCGTCAACGAACGCATCGAGCACTACTCCGTGCTGCGGGCGAAGCTCGCCGTGGAGCGCGCCACCGTGTGCGTCATCCTGGTCGACGCCGTGGAGGGCTTCACCGAGCAGGACTCGAAAGTCGCCGGCTTGGCGCACGAGGCCGGCAAAGGCTGCATCATCGCGGTGAACAAGTGGGACGCCGTGGAAAAGGACGGCAAAACCATGGACGCGCAACGCAAGCAGCTCATGAACGACTTCTCCTTCATGGGCTACGCGCCTATCATCTTCATTTCGGCCAAAACGGGCCAGCGCATCAACCGCCTGTGGGACCTCATCAAATTTGTGGACGAGCAGAACGCCATGCGCGTCACCACGGGCAAGCTCAACGACATTTTGGCCGACGCCACAGCACGCGTGCAGCCGCCTACAGACAAGGGCCGCCGCTTGAAAATCTACTATATCACCCAGGCGAGCACCCGCCCGCCCACGTTCGTGTGTTTCGTCAACCGCGCGGAGCTGTTTCACTATTCGTATCAGCGGTATCTGGAGAATCAGATACGCGGGGTGTTTGGGCTGGAGGGGACACCGGTGCGGATGATTGTAAGGGAGAGGGAGAGAGAGGATGTATAATCTAGGCAATATCTTCGCCTACTGCGCGCTTTGCGCGCCGGTATATATCCTCCTGCGCTGGCTCTATTGCCGGAAAAAACGCTCGAGCTGCGGCTTTGGGGGCGAGCTGCTGCGCTTTGGCTTTGTGATGTACCTCGTTGCTTTGCTCTCGATGACCGTTGTGCCGGACTGGAGCTTCACGCAATATGAAGGCCAAAAGCTTGGCATAGAAATATATTGGCGCACGGGGCAAATCCAGCTTGTGCCTTTCCGCACGGTTCTAATGTATTTGAGGGACAATGTCGGGCGATTCAAAGCGCTGGTGAATCTGCTGGGCAACGTGGTTTTGTTCATGCCGATTGGGTTCCTGCCGCCGTTGCTTTGGCAAAAATGGCGCCTGTTTCGGAACATGATCTTGCTGAGCGTCGCCTTCCCGCTGTTCATCGAAATAGAGCAGCACTTCATCGGCCGCTCCTCTGACATAGACGACCTCCTGCTTAACACCCTGGGGATCCTGTTGGGCTATGTGCTGTGGCTGCTTGCGCACAGATTATGCGCGCGCAAAAGGGAGGCGTCATGATCATTTTAGGCATCGACCCCGGTTACGCCATCGTCGGCGTCGGCGTGGTGGACTACGCAGCCAACCAGTTCAAATTAATCGAGGCAAAGGCCATCACCACGGAGGCCGGTATGGCCTTTGACCAGCGCCTGCGCGAGATTTACGCGGGCATATCGGCCTGTATCGCGGCGCACCGGCCCGCCGCCATGGCCATCGAGAAGCTGTTCTTCAACACCAACACGACCACCGCCATCGACGTCGCGCAGGCCCGGGGGGGGATTCTCCTGGCGGCGG
>WQTL01000118.1 GCA_009786275.1 Bacillota bacterium
TCCAGCCGCAGGGAGTTCACCGCCCGCTCCCATTCGTCCACCATCTGCACTTCGTCCAGCAGCACATAGGTTTTCGGCGCGTCTGTGATACGCACGGAAACGTAATCGTGAAGCTGCCTGTAGTCCCGGATTTCATCGAATTCCAGGGACTCAAAATTCATACGGACAATCGCGGCGGGCACCACGCCCCCGGAAAGCAAATACGCCTCGTACAAATCCAGCAGAGAGGACTTGCCGCAGCGGCGCACCCCGGTAATCACCTTGATCGGCGACTTATCCTTCAGGGCAATCAGTTGGCTGAGATAGGCATCCCTCTTTTTCATATTAACCGTCTCCTTCAATTTCCATTATAACCGAAAAAGATGAAAAGTCAAGAGCTTTTTCGGTTGTAAGTGAAATATTCTATCCAGGACATGTGTAATTTGAGAGAATAGTATCTAAAATAATGTGTAATTACCTCTTGCTTTTTCCTGCGATTATGTGGTGTAATGCAAGCGGACCAAAATGGAAAAGGTGATTGCATGATATGCAGAGCAATGGAACAGATGCTGGCCTGGAAAGACAGCGACGAGCGCAAACCCTTGGTACTCAAGGGCGCAAGGCAGGTGGGCAAGACCTGGCTGATGAAAGAATTCGGGCGCAGCGCCTACGAGAGCTGCGCCTATTTCAACTTTGACGAGGAGACCGGCCTGCATTCCATTTTCGAGGCCAACAAAAACCCCCAGCGGATCGTGGATCTGCTGGGACTGCTGTGCGGCAAAAAAATCGTGCCGGGTCGCACGCTGATTATCTTTGATGAAATTCAGGAGTGCCCCGACGCGCTGGGCTCCCTGAAATATTTCTGCGAGCAGGCGCGGGAGCATCACGTAGTCGCCGCGGGCAATCTGCTTGGAACGCTGCTTGCCAAGCGTCCTATCCTGTGGGCAAGGTGAACCTGCTGGATCTCGCGCCGCTTTCGTTTGATGAGTTCCTTGCCGCTTTGGATCCGCCGCTGCACGAATTTTATAGAGACATCCGGGCGGGACAACAGATCGAGGAGATTTTTCATAGCCGTCTGCTGGAAGCCTGCAACAGCTACTTCATCATCGGCGGCCTGCCCGAGTGCGTGGACTCGTGGGCCAGGCACCGCGACCCGAAAAAAATTCAGCGGATGCAGCGGGAGCTCGTGAACATCTACGAGAACGACTTTTCCAAGCACAACGGCAAGGTGGACAGCGCGCGCATTCTGATGGTGTTCCGCAGCATCGTTCCGCAGCTGGCAAAGCCGAACGAGAAATTCCTCTACGGCTGTGTGAAGGAAGGCGCGCGGGCCCGCGAGTTCGAGGAGGCGGTGGAATGGCTGGTGTCGGCAGGGATGCTCCTTCGGGTCTACAACGTGTCCAAGCCGGAGCACCCGCTTTCGGCCTTCGACCAATTGAACCATTTTAAGATTTACCTGTTTGACACGGGCCTGCTCAAACACATGGCGGGCCTAGACAACGCGGCGATCCTGCTGAAAAACGACTACCAGTTCAAGGGGCCGCTGACTGAAAACTTCGTGCTTCAGCAGCTGCAAGGCCAGTTCGAGGCGGCGCCGCGTTACTACAGCAACCACGGCAGCGAGATCGACTTTCTGTTGCAGAGGGGCGTAGAGGTGATTCCCGTCGAAATAAAGGCCGGGGAGGACCGGCAGGCCGCCAGCTTCAAAGCATTTTTACGTGACCGGCAGCCGGAGACTGCCATCCGCTTTTCCCGGCGCGGCTACCGCGTAGAGGATGGCTTCACCAATTTGCCGTTGTACCTGGCGGGGAAGACAAGCGAGATGATTGGATAGGAATGCTTTTCCCGGAAGTAATTCATCGCTTTTTGCGGAAGTAATACCTTGACATTTGCGGAAGCGCGGGGTATAATACTCTCAGACAAAGCATTTGGAGGCCAACGAATTGAAGCAAAAATATCTCCCCAGAATCGCAGACAAAGCCCTTGACGCGGCCCTTGAGGCCTCGGGGGCGGTGCTGATTGAAGGGCCAAAGTGGTGCGGAAAGACCCGCACGGCCCACGAGAAAGCCGCCAGCACGCTGTACATGCAGGACCCCGACCAGTCGGCGGCTTACCTGAAAGCAGCGGCGACGAAGCCCTCGCTGCTGCTGCGGGGGGCCGTGCCGCGGCTGCTCGACGAGTGGCAAATGGCCCCGGTGCTATGGGATGCGGTGCGCTTTGCCGTGGACGAGCGCGGCGAAACCGGGCAGTTCATCCTCACCGGCTCGGCGATGCCCACCGACAACGCCACGCGGCACACGGGCACGGGACGCATTGCGCGCCTTCTCATGCGGCCCATGAGCCTATTTGAATCGCGGGAATCCAACGGGGACATCTCGTTGCGGGCGCTGTTCGACGGCACGGCCGAGGTGGAGGGCTTCAGCGAGTTGACCATCGAAAAGCTGGCCTTTGTGCTGGCACGGGGTGGCTGGCCCGCCACAATCGGCGCGCGGGAAACCGCTGCCCTCCGGCCGAATCCCTGTGTGTGCGCGATTTGCGGGTATACGCCCAGGCCAACGATGGTGAAGTGCTTTATTATCAGGACAAATCAGGCCTGGAAGCGGACGCCGTGGTGCATCTGAAGGATGGCCGCTGGGGGGCCGTGGAAGTCAAAATGGGCGTGGGAGAGATCGACATGGCTGCCGCCAATCTGCTGAAGCTGCGTGAGAAAATCAATACGGATAAAATGCTGGAGCCATCTTTTCTCATGGTGCTTACGGGCACGGAGCTGGCTTATCGCCGGGAGGACGGGGTGTTGGTGGTGCCGGTGGGGTGTTTGAGGGAGTGCGGGAAGATTCCTCGCAAAAATTGTTTTGTGAAACGGCAGGGCTGACCTTTACAGCCCTGCCGTTGTCTCTTTCAGCACCCGCCCTAATACTAACCTCCAATATAGCACTAGACAATAGTCGCAAGAAGTGGTAAAATAGACAAGGGTGATGAAATGCCGAAGACATACCAGATCAGCGCGGAGGAAGCGGCGGAAATAGCGAAACGCCGCAAGAAGGTCAAGAGCAAACTGGCGGACAAAAGGCTGCACGCGGTGCAGTTGCGGGGGGAAGGGATGAAAAATCCTGAAATCGCGGAGAAGCTGGACACGTCGGCGAAGGTGGTCAACCATTGGGTGAGCGCATATGCCAAGGGCGGCATAGAGGCGTTGCTGGACAAAAAGCGC
>WQTL01000119.1 GCA_009786275.1 Bacillota bacterium
CCTGGACGACACGCCCATCGCTCGCACAGGCGAGTACGACCCCGCGAAGTCCATCGGCAACGGGAAAACATTTCGCCGGGATTTGACCAGCGAACAGGATATTCGCACAGGACTGCTTGTGCTGGCGGATTCAGTGGCCGCCCGGATGCGCCGCGCAGGCGTGAAATGTACCACCGTGCAGGTAACGATTAAAGATACGGCCCTGAAGTCCATTACCCGGCAAAAGACCGTGCGGCCCACCTACCTTGCCGCCGACCTGGTGCAGGCCTGCCTGGATTTGATCCATGCCTCCTGGCCCAAGGGCAAGCCGATCCGCCTACTAACGATTACGGCGCAGAACCTGTTGCCGGCGGAGGAGGCCGTAGAGCAGATGTCGCTGTTCGATGCGCCAAGCGACACCAAGAAAACGGAGCAGCTGGAACGGGCCGTGGACGGCATTCGCGAGAAGCATGGGGGGAGCATCATACAGCATGGCAGTGTGCTGCGCAACGACTTGGGGATTGAAATTGGGGAGGATGATTGAGCGTCAAAAATATTTTTTACTAGACCCAATAAAGCACCTCCAAAAATGGTCATAGTGGGTGAAAGGAGGCGTGGAAGTGAACAACGCAGAGCTAGCCTGTCAATTCAACTCCATACGCTGCGGCGACAAAACGGCCTTTGAAGAAATCTACAACGACATGAAAACTCCGGTCTACACGATCATCTGTCGCATTACGCGGGATGAATCGCTGTCGGAGGACATCTTGCAGGAGGTTTTCGTCAAGCTGTTCGTTTCGCCGCTCCCTCCCTCCGTCAAAAACCCCCGTGCCTACGTCTTCCAGATGGCGCGCAATCTGGCGATCAACGGCACGAAACAGGCCCGGCATATTTCGCTTGACGAGATTTCCGACACCGTGTGCCAGCCCCCGGACGATATTTCGCTGCGCATGGACATCGACGACGCGCTGAAGGCTCTGCCCGCGCAGGAGTGCGAAATCGTCACGCTGCATCTCATCGGCGAGTTGAAATTCCGCGAAATCGCCGAGATTGTGGGCGTCCCGCTGGGCACGGCGCTGTGGAAATACCGACAGGCAATCGGCAAGCTCCAAACGAGCATTTCAGGAGGTGCGTTATGAAAAAGTTATCAATTATAATTATGGCAATCATGCTGTGCGCGGGGATGTCAATGGCCGCTCACGCGCAGAACGAGCTCTATGAGGTCAGCCAACCCGCCGTGGGCATCGAACCGTATGCGGAAGACCCGGGCATCCCCGGCACGGCAGTTACTGTCGCCATCGAAGCCCCTATTGGCCTCATTGAGAAAGAAGCCCCGGTCCCCAACCTCGCTGACGGCCGACCCGGCACAGGTGAAATCGCGGACATCGCGGCATATTGGGCGAAAAACGGCTGGCCCGACAATATTTCCTTCGCCTATCTCGCGGGCGGCGAAATGCCCCCTTACAACCCGGACACCGACAGCGCTCCCCCCGCCGCGATATCATGGTGGGAAATCGGCATGGTGAACGCCGACGAAGCCGCCCGGCAAGAAATTCTCGCCCTGATGTCCTCTGACTGCCGCGTCACATTCTGGGATTGCACCTGGAGCTACAAGCAGCGCGAGGCGGCGTTCAACGAGATTTACGCAAGCCGCGATGATATTATCCGCAATGCTCTGATGTCATTGAATTCGGAAGTTGTCTTCGTGGAAATCGCCGACGGCTACGAAAAAGAATACGCGAAGAAATTCATCGACCAATACGGGGCGTTCATCGTAATTACCAATGACGCTGCCGCCGCGCAAGACGCGGCCCCGGCCCTGGGCGGGATCCTGGAACTCGGCGGGGACTTGGATAAGGGTGGAACAGCCAATCATCCTCTCGGGACTTGGTTTTGGGCGGTCTGCCTGATCGCCATCGCCGGAATCGCTATGCTGGCGTACTTCAACCGTGCCCGCCTGGTTCCAGCTATGCAGACGGCGAACGGCAATGTCGTGACTGGCAGCATGCGCGTCAGCAGAAAGCAGGCTGAAGCCGCCGTCAAAAGCAGCGCGGTAAGCCCGCCCGGCGATTCTTTCAAGTCCATCATGGAACGGGTGGATGATCCGCAGGAATAAAGACGCCATGAAAAGAGCGCCCCTCGAACGAAGGGCGCTCTTACTCTGTCACTATACTCATACCTTTGCTCGCCGGCAGCCTTCCCATACGTAGTCGTCCAGACCGTTGTAGTCCGGGTTCCACAGGTAGGTGCCGTAGCGGAAGCTCAGCGCGCACAGCTTGCGGGTGAGTTCGGCGTAGCCGTTCTGCACATAGAAATTCTTCAAGAAATCCATGTCGAAGGCAGACATGATGTGCTGCACGCCGCGCTGCCTAAGTTCCAGCAGGGTTTTCTCCAAATGCGTCAGGGCGTTCACGCCGGGCACGGCCAGAACGGTATGACCCGTAAGGTGATGCACCACGTCGGCTTTCAGCGGGCCCTCGATCAGAATGATCTTTTCCCGGGTTGGGCCGACGAAGTGTGTCCAGCCTTCGGCGCGGCAGCCGCCCGTGTAGCTCGCGCTGGAGATCCATCGGAACTTGCGCTTGAGCGCGTCATCCCGCCGGACCTGTAAGCCCTGGATACGGCCCTGTAGGTCCCGCACGGGGATCAGGATACCGCGCTGCTCGGGCACGAAGCTCCATTGGCCTTCTTTTATGTAGAAGCCCGGCACGCCCGCGAGAGTATGCCCTTCGGCCTGAAGCTGCTTTGACAGGGCCTTGCCGCTGACAAGGGGCGTGGTACGGTAGCCGTTTCGGGCGATCATTTCGGGGGACAGGCCCCGGTTTATAAGGTTTTGCTGATGATCCGACGCAAGCGTGAGCTTTGCGAGCAGCGCCCGGTAGGCCGCGTCCCGCACGGCTATATCCGCGCAGGGCGATTCGGCCGGGGGCGCGGGCATGGGCCTGGGCTGCGGCGGTACGCTGTTGTTGCCAAGGCGTGATCGTAGGTCCGCGAGCACGCTGTCCCGCGGCAGGCCGGAGAACAAGGCGTACAGGTCAAACACGCCGCCCTTGCTGTCGCAGCGCGGGCACCGGAACACATCCTTTTCCAGATGGATGTTCAGGTGCTTTCCCTGCTCGTTGTCGCAGTTGGGGCACGCGACGTAATAATCCCGGCGGTACTGCGGCGGCTCGGGCAGGCCCAGCAGCGGAAGAATATCAGCCATGCGGTAGG
>WQTL01000120.1 GCA_009786275.1 Bacillota bacterium
CTCCGCGAATTCCGGCAGACTCAGCGGCCTGCGCTTCTCTTTTTTGCCCTTTCCCATTGAAAGCACCTCCTCTTTCCTTTATTATAGCACACTCTTCGCTATACTGCAAGGTTATTTATGGTGTTGGTATGGGATAGTTATACCGGTTGTACAATGATTAGGTTTTACATGGTACTAGGCAGGCACTGTCACCGGCCCTGACAACCGCGAGCTCATCGCCACCCTGCGCGACCGCCACAGCTTTGTGCCGACGAGCGAGGAATACGACACGACGCCCGAGGGCGCGGACCCGGAGGCCGAAACCGCAGAATAATGTAGTCTTTGATTGCGTTGTTCAAGGTCTGCGTATACTGGATGATGTTCGTAAAGCTATGGCTGATGATTATCTTCCTGTTGTGCTTTATTTGGAGCTGATGCTAATTTACAAAGCCCTGAAGCAAAATTCGCGCCAGGGCTTGCTTTTTTAGGCTGCACCGGTTATAATAGGTATATCCTCTGGAAAGCGAGGCAGGCGCATGAGAGAAATCAATCGTGATGAACTGGAGTTCGCCGTCTTTTGCGTGGAGAGCGTAGCGGAGGCATTGCGAACAACCGGCGACAGGGTATATAAAATGATGGCTGACGACACCGATGTGCTGGATGAGTATGTTATCCCCTTTTATGATGCGCTGCACACGCAAGGCAAGGAATATATCGTGCGGGAATTACTCGAAGTGCTGCGAAGCAAGGGAGCGAATGTATGATTTTGTATCACGGTTCATGGCTTGTTGTCGAAAAGCCGGATTTAGCGTTCTCCCGCGACAACGTGGATTTCGGCAGGGGGTTCTATACCACGCCCTACAAAGAGCAGGCGAAGAAATGGGCGGAACGGTTCAAGAGGACAAAAGGCGCTGGTATGGTATCCGCATACGAACTGGATGACGCTGCGCTTCCTTCGCTGCGAGTTCTGGAGTTCAAAGCTTACAACGCCAAATGGCTGGAATTCATTGCCGATTGCCGCAAAGGCAAACCAGTTGAGGGCGATTATGACATCATTGCCGGCAGCGTAGCCAATGACAAGGTGTTCGACACGATTGAAGAGTATTTGAATGGATACCGCTCAAAAACCGAGGCGTTGCGCAGGCTGCGATATGAAAAACCGAACTGGCAGTACTGCTTCAAAAAGCAGGATGTAATGGATCAATATCTTCACTTTACGTTTTCAGAGGTGGTTCGATGAGCGAGTCCCGGTATCTTTTGCTCCGGCATAAGTATTTTCGGATCATAGACTTGCTGCCGCAGCGCACGGGGCTTTCCTTGCGTTGTGCGCTGGACTTTTTCTATCGCTCCGAAACCTATGCTGAAATGGTAGAAGGTATCTCCGATATGCACTGCCGCAGCGACGCATATCTGGCAGAGGAACTGCGGCGGGAATACGATGGCACAACCGCATGACGAAACTATCCATGGTTTCCATGGATAGCGGAAACAGTTTTTATGTTTTTGGCTCAAATTGAGATGATTTTGCGCAATTTCTGATTTGCACCAAGAACTTGATTTTTGACAGTGCCGTCATAGCTTGGTTTCGCCCAATTGTTCTAGCCTTTAAACGAAATGGCGGAATTTCGCTAAATTGTATCAAAGCTGACGTATGCAGCCATTGTTATAAGCTGTATTTTGCCGACGATCTCCCTGCAAAGTGCAGCTTATTTTTCACTACTCAAAACGCGAAAGGACGGTACGGCATGAAAAGAACATCGGTGACCGCAATCACGGCCCTGCTGCTGGCGGCCGCGCTTTGCGCCTGCAGCCACGGCGCCCCGCCCGTTACGCCGGCCGAACCGGAAACCCTGCCGGCGGGCAGCGTGAAGCCCATCCTCACCTGGGACTACAGCGCGGACAAGTATGACCAAACGCTGGCGCAGCAGGCCGCGCTCTATGCCATGCTGGCCTACGAGGACAGCGCCTGGGCGGACGACGGAAGCTACTACAGCACGGGGGAAAAGAAAGCCGCCCCGGAGGCCCTGCACGCGCAGCTGACCCGGGACGGCTACCAGGCGATTGAATCCGCGAACTACGGGAACGAGGACGAGAACGACATCAGCTACACCCTGGCCTGGCAGGACGTCAACGAGGGCCAGACGCTATTGGTCGCGGTGCTGCGCGGCACCGACGGCCTGGAGTGGCGGGGCAACATGGACATCGGCCGCGGCCTCGAACGCCACGAGAGCTTTGAAAAGGCCAACAAGGCGCTGCAGGCCGGCGCGCAGGCCTATGCGGAGAAGCACCGGCTGGAGGACATCCTCTTTTTCGTGACGGGGCACAGCCGGGGCGCCGCGGTGGCGAACCTCTTCGCCGCGGACCTGAGCCACAATCTGACGGCACTTGACAGCGGCGCGGCCCGCGTGTTCTGCTACACCTTCGCCACGCCCAACAACACCACCGCGCTGAGCAGGGACCCGAACATCTTCAATTTCTGCTTTACCGATGATTTTGTGCCGCAGGTGCCCCTGGCGCGCTGGGGCTACGGCAAATATGGGACCACCTTCACGGCCTCGGCGCAGAAGCTCTACTGGGGCAACCGTGCCTTCCGGGGCCTGGTGATTACCAACATCAGCCTGTCGTACGACAGAAGGCCCTCCTTCGACCGCGCCGCCACCGAAAAGGTGCTGGAGGAGTTCTATCAGCTGTCCCCCAGCGTGGAGGCCTACTATACCAAGGAGTATGAGATGGCGCCCGACCACGGCTGGATCACCGGGGAGGTGGACCTGAGCATGCACGGCTTCATGTGCGAATACATCGGGAACGCGGCGGCGCTGGGGCTCGCGGACCTGGGCTCCTCGGTGGGCTCGGCGCTGAAACGCCTGCCCGCCGGCAACGAGGTCAAGGCGGTGGCGGATTACTTCATCGAGGGCTGGCTCCCGCCGCATTCGCGCTATTCCATCAACGACACACACCAGCCCTATACCTATTACGCCGCGCTGACCACGGGGGGCTTCCCCGTGCCGGGAGCGTGAGGCTTACGCCTTCCCGAACCCCTTCGCCGCCTTGTTCAGCAGGGGCATGACGAGCATCGCCAGCGCGCCGCCCAGCAGGGAGGTCACCAGCTGCGGCCAGGAGAACGCCGCGCTGAGCATGGCGACCTGCGGCTCCTTCAGGCCGGGGATGAGCGGCAGCGCTATGAGGACGAGGCCCACCCAGAGGAAGGCCGTCTTCGCC
>WQTL01000121.1 GCA_009786275.1 Bacillota bacterium
CCCTCACCACGTGGATTCTATCCCTGGCGCTGCACTTCCAGCCGTGGGAGCTGAGCTTCGTGCTGATCGATTTCAAGGGCGACGGGCTTTCCGGCGCGCTGCTGGAGCTGCCCCATGTCGCGGGGGTGATCAGCAATATCCACGACATATCCAGCATTGAACGAAACCTCGCGTCCCTCGAGGGCGAGCTGCTGCGCCGCCAGCGCGTTTTCGCGGAAACAAAGATGGAAAACATCCATCAGTACCAGGAAGCTTGCCGCGCGGGCAGGGTAAGCGAGCCGGTCCCCTATCTGATCATCGTCATCGACGAGTTCGCCGAGCTGAAAACGAGGCACCCTGAGCAGATGGACAAATTCATCTCCGTGGCGCGCATCGGCAGAAGCCTGGGGGTATACATGGTCCTGGCTACGCAATCCCCCGGCGGCGGGATCGTCACCGGCCAGGTTTCGGCCAATACCCGCTTCCGTATCTGCCTGAAGACCGCCGACGCGGGCGAAAGCAAGGACATCCTCGGCGCCTCGGACGCCTTTGACCTCAACGTGCGTGGCCGCGCGATTGTAAAGGTGGGCAACAACGAGGTCTACGAGAAAATCCAGACGTTTTTCAGCAAAGCCCCGTACCGGCCCGACGAGGGGACCGGCGTGAAAATAGAAGTCGTGGAACTGGACGGCACGCGGGAGCGGCCGGAGGCATATGAGAAGACCGCCCCCGCGCAGGGAACCGACTTCAGCCAGGCCCGCGCCGTGGCAAATTACATCATTGAAACCGCGCGGCGTGCCGGCGCGCCGAAGGCCCGGCAGGTGCTTCTCCCGCCCCTGCCCGAAACGCTGTATTTGAGCGGGCTGCTGAACGGGTACGCCGCTGCGCCGGGGGGCCTCGCTTTGCCTGCCGGCCTGGTGGACGACCCGGAGGGCCAGCGGCAGTACCCCTTTGTCCTGGATTTCGCCCGGCAGGGGCACCACCTGTTTTACGGCGCGCCGGGCACCGGCAAGACGAACCTGCTGCGCACGGCCCTGGTGGCCACGGCGCGGTTGTATCCCCCGGAGCTTGCGCAATTTGCCGTATTGGATTTCGGCGCCTGGGGCCTGAAGCTCTTTGAGCGGCTGTCCCGCTGTCGCTGCTACGCCTCCGAGCAGGACGGCGTCGCCGAGGCGGAAAGCTTCCTGAAAAGCGAGATCGACCGCCGCAAGCGCGCTTTCGCGGAGCAGGGCGTGGGCAGGCTGGAGGACTACCGGGAAATCACCGGGGAGGCCATGCCCTGGATTCTTGTCACCATCGACAACCTGGCCGCTCTGCACAACGCCCACCCGGATTTCCTCGACACCCTGCTGGTCGCCGCGCGCGACGGCGCGGCATTGGGGATCGGCCTGCTGATGACCACGGGGGGCGGCGGGGCGTTCCTGTACCGGATGCAGAATTACATCCAGAATATCCATTGCCTGCGGCTGACGGACAAGAGCGAATACCGGCAGCATGTCGGCGGCGGCGGGCGGCGCGAGCCGGGCGATTTTCCCGGGCGCGGTTTCACCAAGGGGCCGCTCGAGTTCCAGGCGGCGCTGTTTATGGACGGCGCGACGGAGGCCGAGCGTATCAAAAACCTGCGGGTGCTGTGCGAATCGCAGCAGCCCGCCGCGCCGTCACGGGAGAGGGCGCCCCTTACGCGCTGCGAGGAGTATATCCAGCTTGGCTACGACGAAAAGGGCGGGCCGGTGGCGTTCTATTTCAACGATATGTCCGGCTGTGTCTTCGTCAACAATGGCTTGCTGGAGGCCGTAACGCGGGCGCTGCCGGGGCGCGTGGTTAGCGACGATTTCGACGCGCAAATCGGGGAGATTGCCGCGGAATATAACCGCCGCGGCGAAGGCGAACGATCCGGGCCGCCTATGTACATCTGCATAAAAGACTACCCGGCCTTCTTCGAGGCGGCGGACAACGAAACCGTGGCCCGCCTCGACCTGCTGGTGCGCTACGGCGAAAACTGCGGGATCTATGTCTACATCGCCGGGAAAGCGGAACAACTCAGCCGGTTTGCCCAGCTGAAGGAGCCGCTGTTCCACAGCTGCTTGCTCAGCGGCAACGCGGTGGTGGCGGGGCACTGCGATTTCATCGAAACGCCGATTCTCGGCAAAAACGAGGTCTACCTGCTGCACGACGGCGTCAAAACACGGATGGAGGTGCCCCATGCCTGAGAAATTCATCGTGACCGTCGCCTGCGACAGCTTTACGGTCGATTTGGAGATCCCCTCGGGGCAGCCTGTCGGGGAGTTCAGGCGGAAGCTGCTCGAGATCCTGCAAAGCCTTGGTGGCAGGGCATTCCCCGGGATGGCGCTTTCCTTCAACGGGCGCGCCATACCGGACAGCAGAAGCCTCGCCGACGTCGGCGCGTTCGACGGCAGCATTATCGAAGTAACACGCAATTAGCTCACATGCGGGAGGAAAGACCATGAAAAAGCTCGTAGCCCTCGTACTCACGCTTGCCCTGCTGTGCGGCTTTGCCGCCTGCGGCGCAAAACCCAAAACCGCCGCCGACTGGCTGGACCTGGGCGAGAAATATCTGCTCGACCTGGACTACGACCAGGCCATCGCTGCTCTGGACCACGCCATCGAGATCGAACCGAAGGACCCGCGCCCGCACGTGATCAAGATCATTGTGTATGTGATGAACCCCAACCGGCCCGGCACACCGCCCGATGTGCCGAATGATGTTCCGGACATGCCGGACATCTTCCCATTGCCCGTTCTCTTCGACCCAGTGGAAATCCTGCGGCCCCTCATCGATTGGCTGAAGGACCACGGCCTGCTCGATTTCGTGCAAAAGCTGCTTGAATTGCTCAAACAGCGCTGGCCGGAGGTTGCCTGGAATGAGGAAAATGTGCCCGTTGCGGCGACGACATTGTCCAATACAGCCACAACGACTGCCGAGGCAATTGGCGTAAACACCACGACCACAAACATAACAACAAAACCCGCAAGCGCCTCAAAAAGCGGCGTGACGGAGGAGGATATACGCAAGGCGATTCAGGAGTATAATAATACAAAAACACTGGAGGGAAGGGCAAAGTGGTTTCCCGCTTCGGCATATGAGATGTTATTTGAAGGCGTTGATCCTGAGGAATTAATACTATTCCCGCTCTAAAAGCAATCCATAATCCATTGTCTTGCGCAGATGCTCTTGACGGTATCGGGTGAAAGGTCGCGTATGGTATCG
>WQTL01000122.1 GCA_009786275.1 Bacillota bacterium
CCCCGGGGCTCCCGCGTGACGGTACGCATCAGGGGCATCAACTACGAGGCCAACCGCATCTGGGGCACGATCACCCACATGACCACACATTAAGGAGGAAACCCATGGACGCCATATCAATTCAGGAGCAAGCCCGGCGCAAGGCCATCGCGGCGCACGCACGGCGGTTGGTTCTGGACAACCTCACGGTGCAGCTGCGCCCATAAGAACAGAGGCCTAGTATCTGTTCGCGGTGCTGTATAAATTCTGCCTTAAGCAAGCAGTAGGTAAAAGTATCACGCAAACCGCAATCTATGAAAGGAGGAATTTCCGGCAAGAGCGGAGTTGCAACCTATCGTCCCCCGACTTATCCAAAAGGGAAACCGGATGGGGAGTGTAGCATGTCGGAGGATGCGGAGTGTCTGAGCTTCACAGGCGCTGGTGCAATAGGGACGAAAAATCGTGTATGAGGATGAAAGCTGGATTGCCTGATTGACAGCCAGAGGTTGAGCATAGTGAGGCCCCCAACGTATGGAAGCTAAACTCGTTGGCGCGTTTGATAAACGCAGCTCTTGTACCTGCGTTTATAGATACTCGGCGCGAACCCAGCCGCGGGACAGCGGAAAATGGCGAACGTCACATCCGACAACATGATACGCTTATTTTACAGTGCTAAATGGGGATTGCCTACGGGGAAACGCTGTAGCAATACAGCTATGAACGCTATGAAAAAAGTGGTTCTGAATATTCCCTAAGGTAACACAGCTCCCATAGTAGTCTGAGGACCCTGAATTAACAGGGATTGCCGTAAAGCGGAAGCGGGAGAGCCGCCCACAACCCAGCCCGGCGGAAACGCCGGGGGCCTTGGGAAGGCGAAGGGGAGCAGTTTGTCTCTCAATATTTTTTAAGGAAAGGTGCGTGAGGCACTTGAGAAATCCAACCGAAGTATTGAAACATTTGGAACAACACGCGCGTTCTCAGGATTATAAATACAACAGATTGTACCGCAATTTGTATAATCCTGACTTCTATCTGCTGGCGTACAAAAACATCGCGACCTCACAAGGGAGCATGACCGCCGGGGCAGATGGAAAAACCCTCGACGACATGAGCATGGCGAGGATCGACCGAATCATCGCCGCGCTCAAAGATCATTCCTACCAGCCAAATCCAACACGGCGCACTTATATCGCCAAGAAAAATTCAGCGAAAAAGCGTCCGTTAGGGATATCGTCCACCGACGACAGGCTGGTACAGGAAATCATCCGTATGATTCTGGAAGTCATCTACGAACCCACCTTTTCGCAATACTCCCACGGGTTTCGCCCTCAACGCAGCTGCCACACAGCATTGCTGCATGTCCAACACTGCTTCACAGGCGTGAAGTGGATTGTAGAGGGCGACATCAAAGCCTGCTTTGACAGCTTCGACCACCATGTTCTGATTGACCTGCTGCGCAAGCGCATTGCGGACGAATATTTCATATCACTGATGTGGAAGTTTCTCCGCGCCGGATATATGGAGCAGTGGACGTACCACGACACCTATACCGGCACCCCGCAGGGTTCGGGCATGAGTCCAATTCTCGCGAATATCTGTTTATCGGAATTGGACAGGTTCATGGAAGAATATAAGCAGAACTTTGACCGGTCCCCGCAACGGCGCCGCACACCTAGCCGGGAGTATAACCGCCTCGACTGGCTGTACAAGAAAAGCAGGATCGCGCTGAGACAAAACCACAACAAGAATAATGTGCAGGCGCTTAAGCAAGCGCAGAAAAATCTGTTGCAGGTACCATACGCCCCCGCCATAGATCCCAGCTTTGTGAAAATCCAATACAACCGCTATGCCGACGACTTCATTATTGGCGTCATCGGTTCGAAGGATGATGCCGAGCGCGTCAAGGCGGATGTGAAGGAATTTCTACAGAGCAAACTGAAGCTCACGCTGTCGGAAGAGAAAACCAAGGTAACCCATTCTGGCGAATTGGTACGTTACCTTGGGTATGACCTGACCGTAGCGCGGGATTACTCAGCAAAACGGGACGAAAAGGGTGTGCTGCGGCGTCTCTGGTACGGCGCTGTTAAACTGTACGTACCGCGCGAAAAGTGGATTGGCAAGCTCCAGGAGTACAAGGCATTTAAAATCGTCAAGGATGATGACGGGACGGAACGGTGGAAGCCGCTCCATAGAGGGTTCCTCATGCACAGGTCGGAAATCGAAATCATCAGTAAGTACAATTCTGAAATTCGGGGAATCTACAATTTCTATCGGCTGGCACACAACGCTTCGGTTTTGAGAAAATTTGCGCACATCATGGAACGCAGCATGTTAAAAACTTTCGCGGCTAAGGGCACTACCACAATCAATAAAATCCGTAAGAAGCACGAGCGCGACGGAATTTTCGGGGTGGATTATGTGACCAAAGCCGGGAAGAAACGCTGCGAGTTCTACCATGACGGCTTCGTACGCAAGGAAGAAGCCGCTCCTGCGTCCGTAGATATTCTACCACAGCATCGCAAATATGCCAAACCGAACAGCTTTGCCAGCAAGTTAAAAGCGGGTGCTTGTGAAGTGTGCGGCACTCAAACCGCCGATATTCGCATCCACATGGCCAGAACCCTGAAGGAATTGACAGGCAATACCGAAGCCGAACTACTGATGATGAAGCGGCGTAGGAAATCCCTTGCGCTGTGTCCGGCGTGTCACGAAAAAGAGCACGCGTGATTATTTCAAATGATAGACAGATGGAGAGCCGGATGCATTGAGAGGTGCACGTCCGGTTCGGGAGGGGGCTTGGCCGAGACCGCCCGCGAAAGCGGGCATGGCGCGGCTGGGCCTACCTTATGACTCCGACGAAACGTCGCTGTTGCTGCACCATGAGGGATTCTATCTGCAAATCTCATTTTCCGAACTGCACCCGCTGATGGTACTGCACCTGGCCCGGGGGCTCGAAAAGCCCGGCACGCCGAAGCGCAAGGCCCGGCTCAACGACCTGAACCTGAAAAGTGTCCTGGGAAGCCACGCCATCAACGAGGAGGTGGGATGCTTCACCTACCGGGCCGCGCACTGGCTGGAGGCTGAGATTACTCTGTCGCGGTTCCATGAAATCCTGGGCCGCTGCACCGAAGAGGCACAGCGCGGCTATGCTCTGCTGGTGCCCTGACCAATATTTTTTCGTGTTTGTTGCAAGACGCGTTGCTCGCCGGTATAATAGGGCAAACAGCGGCAAATACGTGAAAATGGAGGTCAGTATGAAAAGGTA
>WQTL01000123.1 GCA_009786275.1 Bacillota bacterium
GTCCTTGATGTAGTCGAACAGCGCCGCCGCCTTCTGGATTTCGTCCACGATCACCGGCGGGCGGTGCTCCTCGAAGAACAGCGACGGGTTGTCAATCGCGCTTTGCCGCACCAGCGGGCGGTTCAGCGCGGCGTAGTTCAGGTGATGGTACACCTCTTTGAGCATGGTGGATTTTCCCACCTGCCGCGCGCCGGTGAGCACCAAAACGGGCTTGCGCCGGGCAATGCGTTCCACCACGGGTTGTCAAGAGAATTATTCCAAACTTAACTTGCATTCCCCTCCCATCCATGCTACAATGCTTACAGCATTCGATGAAAGGAATACCGCAGTGAAGGTAACACCGATAATTGAAACTGAGCGGCTGGTTCTGCGCCCTTTTCGGCGGCGGGACGCGGCGGCGGCCAGCTACAACAGCAGGCAGCCTTCCGTGGCGCATTTTATGTCGGACATGGTCTTGCCCACCAAAAAGGATGCCAAACGCTGGATTCGCTGGATATATCGTAAAGTAACGGTGAGCGGCGTATTGGCCGTTACGCTCAAATCCAGCAATAATTCCTATCACGTTGTTTATCAGGTGAACAACGGAAGTTGGGCCGGAAAACATGGAACGGGAAGCGATAGCATAAATTATACAGGTACCCCTAATCCTTCTACCTACGAGGAAATGTGGAAGGTAAGACAGCTTGGAATAGTAGTACGTGAGTATCCTCCTAGCACGGGAACTATATACTTTGCTGTTCAAGCGTGAAATGGGAAAGGAGATATAAAATGAGAAAAATATACATTATGTGCTTAGTCTTAATTCTTCTTTCGTTGTCCGCCTGCAGCAACTCTACACAAGGGTCAATCGAAATTAGCACCTCTGAGAGCGTATCTGGAACATCTTCATACGACATGCAATCGGAGGAGTATGAGGCATATTCTGATTATCTACGGAAACTGGAGGCTGACCAGCAAAAAGAATCCGAGATTGTAGCAACTGCCAGTGAGAAGCCTTATCAGCAGATGATAACCAACACCTATCCAGAAAAAACAGCCTTTGAAAAGAACTTGGTTTCTCCTCTGGCTGATCGTTCAGCTTATGTAAGTTATATGGCAATTCCGCTTTCAGCTCTGGAAGCATTTTTCCCGGTGGAGTGCTTACGCAAAACAGGTGAGGAAAATGCTTACACGCTATATAAAACCGATGAGGGCGGTTTGATCTACAACTTCTTGGGTAAGGATGCAGGCGGGAATGAAGGCAGATGGATAGTGACACATTCGCTATACGCTAAAAAGGTTCTTTCAAAATCTGATTTCAGTGCAATTAAAAAAGGGGATCCCATTCAAGAAGTGAATCAAATTGACCCCACGGTTGAATTGTATTTGGAGCGTTGGAACGTATGGAATTCTCAAATTCCAACGTTTGGAACCGCGCATCTGCTCAAAGATGGCGTCATGATCGTTCATTACGAAAAGAATGGAACCGAATATAAGGTTGTATCAACGGAATTTTTTTCTGATTCCATTGTTACCTATCAGAATCAAATTTATGATTGTACTATTCTTCCACAAGATTATCTGCAATAAATCCTAAATATAAAGCCCGATCACACATAGTGGTCGGGCTTCGCTTAGAAAGCAAACTGTCCGCAAAGCCTGACCGAGCTCCGCCCGCAGGCGGTGAGGGTGTATCGCGGAGCGACGTCCCCCCTACTCCTCCTTCCCCTCTTCGGCCAATTTCCCCTCCAGCACCTCCCGTGCCAAATAGATCGGCCGCCGCTTGCTCTCCACATAGGTTTTGGCCAGGTATTCCCCCAGCACGCCCATGCCCAGCAGCTGCAAGCCCCCCAGGAAGAGGATCACCACGACCAGCGTGGCATACCCCGGCACGTCGATCCCCCAACCCAGCTTCTGCACGATCACCACCAGCATATAAACCAGTGCCGCCAGCGCGCTGAACACCCCGGCGAAGGCCGCCAGGCGCAGCGGCATGGTGGTGAAGGAAACGATGCCGTCGAAGGCCAGCTTGAACAGCTTGCGCGTCCCGAATTTCGTGGAGCCCGCGTGCCTCTCCCCGGCCTTATACGGGATATAGTGCGTGCGGAACCCCACCCAGGAGAAAATCCCCTTTGAGAACCGGTTGTGCTCCCCCAGGGAGAGTATCGCCTGCGCCATGGAGCGCCGCATCGTGCGGAAGTCGCTTGCCCCCTGCACGAACTCGATCTCCGTGATTCGGTTCATCAGCTTATAGAAGCAATTTTTCAAAAAGACCGTCGCCTTGCCCTCGCTGCGTTGCGCCTGAAACGCCGCCACGCAGTCGAACTCGTCGTTGTCGTCCAAAAAGCGCGCCATCTCCAGCGCCAGCGCGGGGGGCTGCTGCAAATCCGCGTCGATGAGCGTCACGTACTCCCCCCGGGCGTGCCGCAGCCCCGCGTAGATGGCGCTCTCCTTGCCGAAGTTGCGGGAAAAGCGCACGACCGTTATGCTCTGCGGGGAGTTCTCCCGCAGGGCCTTTAATTTCGCGAACGTGCCGTCGCCGCTGCCGTCGTCCACAAAGACCATCTCGTAGGCGAAGCCGCAGCCCTCGAAGGCGGCCGCGACGGCGTCGTGCATGGCCTCCACGTTCGCGGCCTCATTGTAACACGGCATCACAAGGGACAGGTGCATGGTTTACCTCCTCTTTGCCCATTTTTTCTTTTGCCGCCCGCGGGCGGTGAGGGTGTATCGCTTGTAGGGGACGGCCTCCGGACGTCACCCCCAGCACCTTCCCCACTATCCGCCGCGTGCTCCCCCCGTCGCAGGCCGACATGTATTTCCCCCGGAACGTCTCCACCCGCGCGGGGTCGAACTGCCCCTCGAAGAGGTTGCGCCGCACGCCGTCTACGATATCCCCGGTGTCCCAAACCAGGTCCCCGGGCACGAAGCGCAGGTAGGGGAAGTAGAAGCTGCGCTCCTTCTCGTAGGCCTCCAGATCGTAGGGGTAAAACAGCATGGGCCGCCCCAGCAGCGAATATTCAAACACCAGCGAGGAATAGTCGGAAATCAGCAGGTCCGCGGCGCACAGCAGGGTTTCGATGGGCAAATCCGCGGCGTTGAACACGAAGGGGCAGGGCTCCGGCGGGGGCAGAGAAAAGCGCTTGAGCGCCTGCGGGTGCGCTTTTAAAAGCAGGGCGCAGCCGCCGTCCAGGGCGTCGCCCAGGGCGGCGTAGTCCAGCGCCTCGTCGTGGCGGGCCGCGCCGAGGTTGTCCCCCCGGAAGGTGGGGGCATAGAGCACGATTTTGC
>WQTL01000124.1 GCA_009786275.1 Bacillota bacterium
TACCTCACAATATCCCCCATTCTCAGCTTCCTCCCCCTTAGCAAGCACGCCTCGCCGTTCACCTTTACCCGCCCCTCCTGAATCGCCAATTTAGCCTGCCCGCCGCTCTCCGCGGCATTGGCAAGCTTAAGAAACGCGTCCAGCCGAATAAACTCGCTCTGAACGGGTATTTCAATTTCCGGCTTCTGTATCAGCTTCACAGGGACTTTCAAATAATAAACTCACTTCCCACCTAAACCCCAAGGCTTCCTCCCGTGGAGGAAGCTGTCGCCGCAGCGACTGATGAAGGCATCGCGGAGCGACGTTTCCTCGTGCGATTTTTCTAAACTGCAGGGGCGGCACTTTTGCGAACCTTAGTTGCGCAAAAGTAGTTGCCGCCCGCTTAAAAATCTGAAACTTAAAAATTCCTCACTCGCTCTTCAGCCTCACCGGCAGCACCATAAACAGGAACCCCTCCCCCTCAGGCGGCAGCATCACCACCGGCTGCACGGCCCCGTTGAACCGCAGCCGGATCTGGTCGGTGTCGCAGGCCCGCAGGGCGTCCAGCAAAAAGCGGTTGTTGAACCCCACCTCGAAGGCCTCGCCCTCGATGTCCGCCCCCACGCTGTCGCGGGCGGTGCCCACGCCCGTGGCGCAGGTGAACTCCAGCCTGCCCTCGTCGGGCAGCACGTCGCAGCGTATGGGGCTCTTGATCTTCTCGGTGATGATCAGCGAGATGCGCTCGATGGAGGAGATCAGATTCCGCGTGTCCGCGGCGGCCTCGGTCTTGTAGGCCTGCGGAATCGCCGCGCGGTAGTTCATGAACTCCCCGTCCAGCAGGCGCGACACCATGTGGTAATTCCCGATGTCGAACACGATATGCCTGCGGCCCACGGCCACGGTGACGGTGTCGTCGTCGCCGCCCATGCTGCGCAGCTCGCCCAGGGCCTTCGGCGGCACCACGAAGCTCAGCTCCTCGCCGTCGTAGTCGATGGCCTCCCGGCGCGTAGCCAGGCGGAACCCGTCGATGGCCGCCAGGCACAGCTCGCCCGGCTTCATTTCGAATTTAACCCCCGTGTGGATCGGCTTAGTGTCCGGGTTCACCGCCACGGCGAAGATCGTCTGCCGCACCATCTCCTTGAGCGTCGCCAGGGGCAGCGGCAGCGGCACCCCGCCGGTGATGGAGGGCAGCTCCGGGTATTCCTCGGCCCCCATCCCGTTGATGCGGTAGCGGCTCTCCCCGGCGATGATGCTCGCCAGGTACCGGCTGTCGCACTCCATCTCCAGGGCGTCGGCGGGCAGGCGGCGCAAAATCTCGCAGAACACCTTGGCGTTCAGGACGATGGAGCCTTCCTCCTTCACCGCGGCGTCGATGCGGGTCTGGATGCCAACCTCCAGGTCGTAGCCCGTCAGCTCCAGGTATCCATCCGCCGCGCGCACGTAAATGCCCTCCAGGGCGGGGATGGTGGTCTTGGACGAGATCGCCCGCTGCACATTCTGGCAGGCCTGCGAAAGGGCCGCGGCGGAGCAACTAAATTTCATCTGAACTACCTCTTTTCAAGCATGGGTTTCTTTTTATTTTAGTACTTGTAGTATATGCTGTTAACTCAGTGCAAAACAAGCCGAAAGCCCGGCATATAAACATTCCAAGGCGTCATTTTCCAAAGGAAAAAACCCCGCTTTTTAACATAGAAAAAACAGCCAATAGGGAAACAATGGAGAACTTCCCTGTGGAAAAGGAAAACTCCGGTGAAAAACACGTGTTTAAAGCCCTAAATTTCCCTGCGTCCTTCCAAAGCCCGGGAAAGCGTCACCTCGTCGGCGTATTCCAAATCCGCCCCCACCGGCACGCCGTAGGCCAGGCGGGTCACGCGCACCCCCAGGGGTTTCAGCAGCCTGGAAAGATACATCGCGGTGGCCTCTCCCTCCACGGTGGGGTTGGTGGCCATGATGACCTCCTTCACCAGGCCGTCCTCAAAGCGCCGCAGCAGCTCCTTGACGCTTAAGGTTTCCGGCCCCACGCCGTTCAATGGGGAGATCACCCCGTGCAGCACGTGGTAAAGCCCGCGGAATTCATGCGTGCGCTCGATGGCCATCACGTCCCGGGGGTCCTCCACCACGCAGATAAGGGAGCCGTCCCGGTTGGCGCTCCTGCACACCGCGCACAACTCCCCGTCGGTCAGGTCGCAGCACAGCGCGCAGCGCCGCACGGTCTTGCGGGCACTCACAATCGCCTGCGCGAAGGCCCCGGCCTCCTCCTCGGGCAGGTTGAGCACATGGTAGGCCAGTCTCTGCGCGCTCTTCCTCCCTATGCCCGGCAGGCGGCCGAACTGCTCTGCCAGCTGCGCGAGGGGCGCAATCGGTTGATCCATAAAACTCCATTGTAGGGGCGGCATTCTTGCCGCCCGTGATCATACATTCATAATACCTACATCAACCCCGGCATCCCCGGAAGATTCAGCCCGCCCTTGGCCTGCTCCATGCCCTGCTCCATGGCTTCACGCGCCTGCGAGAGCGCCTCGTTCACGGCGGCGAGCACCAGGTCCTCCAGCATCTCCGCGTCCTCGGGGTCGATGACCTCGGGGGAGATCGAAATCTGAAGCATTTCCTGCTTCCCGTTGCACTCCGCGGTCACGGCGCCGCCCCCCACGCTGGAGGTAAACGTGGAATCCTCCACCTCCTCCTGCACGCGGGCCATATCCTCCTGCATCTTCTGGATCTGGCGCATCATGGCGGCCTGTCCGCCGCCCCGGTATTCGTCGGGCAATCTGGCTTTCAACGCAAATTCTCCTTTGAATATAGATAATTGACATTCCCGCTTCCCGCCTAATCCGGAGGGGGGTGACGCCGCGGCGCCGGGGGGTGTTATAGATCTTTCGCCCGCTCCGCCAGCATCTCCAGCGGGTCCTTTGGCAATGCGCTCTCCGCCGCCTTATAAAGCCCCAGCCGCACCCTGCGGTCCGTCACCTCATAGATGGCCTTGATCAAATTGCCGGCATGGGATTTCTGGCTGATAAACGAGTTCAGCGCGGGGTTCCCGCTCTTGATGAGCACATAGTCCCCCCGTATATACGCCGCCGAGCCGTCCAATATGCCCGAAAGCGGCGGATTGCTCCCTCTCAAATGCCCGATCACCTCGCCCCACTCGGCGAACAGCCGGTCCTGCGAGGTATCCTGCGGCGGCTCAATAGAAGGAGGCGATGCGGGTGCGGATGTAGGGGGCGGGGAAAAATTGGATTCTACCGGCTGGCTAAGCCCCCCTCGCTCGCGGGGGGGGCGGTCCGAAG
>WQTL01000125.1 GCA_009786275.1 Bacillota bacterium
CGCCCAGGTTCCCCATGTCGGCGGGGCTATCCAGCACGATATGCGCGCGGCCGGGCCGGGGGGGATCGGCGAATTTGGCGAACACCCCGGCGGCGTAGGTGTTTTCCTTCTGCATAATCCTGCGGAAGGCCTCGTCGCTGTAGGCCACAGGAATCCCCAACCGCGCGCATTCCCCGGCGAGGCTGTCTTTCTCCGCAAAAGCCGAATGGAGGAATACCTTTTGCAGCAGCGCCGGGCGGCTATGCAGCAGCTCGATGGTGGCGAACGCGCCGGTGGTGTAGGAGGTTTCGTGCTCCTTTTTGTAGGGCCGGATGATTTCCATGTGTTTCGTCAATCCCTGTAGTCGTCCGGGTCGGCGCTGAGCTGCCAATAGGTGTAGCCGCCGATGCTGAACATCTCCCGGGGCAGCTCATAGAATACGCCCAGATAGACCGTGTAGATATCTTTTGACGTTTCAATTGTTTTCTCTGTCCCGCCCTCGAGGACCCAGCCCAGGATGGGGTCCTCCGCCCAGGCGCCGCCCTCGGTGACGGTCTTTTGGGTCATGTGCAGGACGACCCAATCGCCGTCCACGTCCCAGGTGCCCCGCGAGGGGGGCAGCCGGTAGTCCTCGGGGTCGCCCACGTAATCGCCGGGTTCGAATACGTAGCTGCCGTCCGCGAAGAACCGATAGCAATCCCCCATGCCGGAGCCGACAGAGGGACCGTTTTGCCATACGCCGACGAGCATTTCCTCAAAGTTCGGGAGTTCAGGCTCGTCGTCGGGCTGTGTTTCGGGCTGATTGGAGGGCCGGGTTTTGGATTCGGCCGGGGGTTCGTCGGGCAGGTTTTTGTGCAGGCCCAGAGAATAGGCCCCGCAGGCGGACGCGGCGACGACGGCGAGGATGCCCAGAACGGCGATGGCTTTTTTCATGGGGAGGCCTCCTTTATGTCAATGCTTAATTCTTAATGCTTAATGCTTCATTTAACTCCTCGTCACCGAGTGCATAACCGCCGCCCAGACGAGCTCCAATGCGATGAAGATGAGGCTGTCGGCCACGTGCATCTGCCCCATGAGCACGAACATCAGCAAAAATACGACGGTGGTGATGCTGGCGATCATCTGCACCAGGCGCAGGCGGCGGATACCGCCGCGCAGGGATACGCAGGCGGAAAGCGCGCGCAGGAAGGCCCGGGCGTTGTTGGCGTGGTATACCCCGGCGCTTATATGCTCCCGGGGGGTGCGCATCTGCTTGCGGCAGGCCTGGCTGGGGGCCGCGCGCAGCAGGCTTAGGGAACCCTTGCGCAGGCCGAAGGCCTCGCTGAGGACCTCGGCGCCCACGCAGGGGTCGCTGTTGCAGATGAGGGCCTGGGTGTCCTCGCGCTCCAGCTGGCGGATGGCCGGGGCCATGGCGGCGTCGGGGGTGTAGCTCACCACGAAAAAGGCGGACAGGCGCTTTTCCACCGCGAGGTAAATGATGCGCCGGCCGTCGTGCTCGTAGGCGCGCTCGTCCTTGTCGCTCAGGGCCACGGTGACGCCGTGGTTTTCCAGGAGGCTGCGGTTGCCGAAGAATACCTTCTGGTTGTGGATCCAGCAGGAAAGGCCCATGCGGTCCTCGAAGGTGAGGTCCCGGATATCGGGCAGCACGGCGTAGTCGCCCTCCACCACGCCCTCGAACACCGCGCGCAGCGGCCCGCCCGCAGCGATGGCGATCCCGGCGGCGTAGAGCAGCACCTCGTCGGCGCGCACCTGGCGGAACTCCCGCCAGCCGTGCATGCGGCCCTTCGCGGGCAGGTAGAGGTCGGCGGAATCGAGCATGTAGGCGCCCGCGCGGCTGCACTCCTCGGCGGCTTCGGTGTTCAGGATGGCCACGCCGTTTTCCCGCGCGGATTTCGTGAGGGTGAGGCCGCGGATCAGGTTGGCGAGGATGAAAAGGGAGCCGCAGGGCACGCACAGGCACATGGCCGCCGCCGCCGCCGAGACCACCGCCACGGCCTTGCCCTGCAGCAGGAAGGCGCACAGCGCCGCCAGGCCCGCAAGCCCCAGCCCCAGCGGGAGCAGCTTGCCGCCGCTGCGGTCCACGGCGTCCTCCTTCGCCGATTGGCGCAGGAAGCCCGCGGGGAAGGCCACCGGCACGGGCAATACCGTGCGCGCGCGGCCGGGCAGGGCGTTCTGGCGGGGGGTCTTCACGGCTTCGCGGGCATCGAGGGAGGCGACGGCGTAGAGGCCGTCCGCCGCGGTGTAGGCGCAGAAGCGGAAGTTATCGCAGCGCTGCCGGGCCTGCTGCCAGCGCGCCGCGGCGTTGACGGCCGCGATAAACAAAAACAGCGGGACGCAGGCCGCCACCTTGTAGGGGTTGGATTCCCCGGCGGGGACCGATTCGCCGCGCACGTCGCCCATGAATACGAAGAGCAGCACCTGCTGCGCGGCGCAGGCCAGGGCCGCGAAGAGCAAGAGCGTATCGGCGTTGGGCTTGCGGCGCAGCAGGGCTTTGAAGCCGCCGATCAGGTCGCTGCCGGAAGCCAGGATACCGGCAACGAGGAACAGCGCCATGGCCGTGAGATGCCCCGCGCCCATCATGAAGTCGTCGCCGATTATGGCGATCAGCTGCGCGCCGACGGCCAGCAGGGCGAAAATCCCCAATGCCAGGGCCGTGGAGCCGCGCCGGCCACGCAGCCTCTGCAGCAGCTGGAACACGCTGTCGCGCTGGTTGGGGCGTCGGTATTCCGGGGCGTTGGTTTGCTCCTCCGGCGGGGGAGGCTGCTCGCCCGTTTCGCCGCCCTTCTCCAGCTGCGCGCCCAGGGTGCGCAGGGTCTGGAACTGGGCGGTGCGCTCGAGCTTGTTTTTCTCCAGCCGCGCGTGCAAGGCGGCCTCGTCCACGGAGTCCGCGGCCTCTTTGTCGAAATTCGCGAAGCGCTGCTGCCCCTCCGGGATGTCCTCCTCGGGAACCGGCGTTTGGCGCACGTAAAGCTCCTCCGCGGGCACCACCTTGGGCACCGGCGAGAGGTCGGAGGTCATCTGCATGTCCACCCGGCGCAGCAGCACGCCCGGTTTTTCGATGGGCTCGAGCCGCACGGGCTTGGTACCCTGCGCCTCCCCCTCCACGGGCTTCACCTGCCGCGTTTGGAACAGGTCGTAGCGCATGGGCTCGGGCGCGGGGGCGGGCTCGGTGAGCTCCGCGGGGCGGATGGCGGGGACAGGCGGGAGGGATTCAGGAGGGAGGGGAGGAGGAGGTTCCGGCTCGGGTTCGGGAGCGGGCGGCTGGCACGCCGCCCCTACAGGCTCCGG
>WQTL01000126.1 GCA_009786275.1 Bacillota bacterium
TGACCCAAGCCCCGCTTCATTCGAGAACACGCCCCGCGCCACGCCGTAACGCATCGCCTTGGCGATACCGAAGCCCGCCGTGCCTCCAACCGCCGCAGGCAGGCGGAAGGCTTCACGGAAGATCAGCCCCAGCGCCCCGGGCAGGGCCTTATAATTCACAAGGATCACAGCCGCGCTCGCCAGCAGGAACAGCCCCGCCATGGCGGGCACGACTTTTTCCGTCACCCGGGCGATGCGCTGTACCCCGCCGAAGATCACCGGGCCGATGAGAGCCGCCAGGACGATCCCCACCGCCCAGCCGGGGATTTTGGGCGAAAGGCTCTGCTTCGCGGCCTCGGCGATGGCGTTGGCCTGGGTCATGTTGCCTATGCCGAAGGAGGCCAGGGACAGCAGCGCGGCATAAGTCCCCGCGAGGGCCTTCGAGTGCAGGCCCTTTTCCAGATAGGCCATGGGCCCGCCCATCCAGCCGTTGCCCACGCGCCAGCGGTATTTCACGCCCAGTATATTTTCCGTGCAGCAAGTCATCATGCCCAGCGCGGCGGAGACCCACATCCAGAACACGGCGCCCGGTCCGCCGAGGGTGAGGGCGGTGGCGACCCCCACGATATTCCCCGTACCCAGGCACGCCGCCAGCGCCGAGGCCAAAGCCTGCCGCTGGGTGATGCTGCCCGCCGCGGCCTCCTGCTTTTTCAGCAGCGTGCCGAAGGTCATCTTAATCCACAGCCCCGGCCGCCGCAGGGGGAATGCCCGGCTGCGCACGGTGAGATATGCCCCCGTGAGCAGGAAAACCGCCAGCATGGGCGGCCCCCAGAGGAAGCTCCCCAGCGCTTCCATGATATTGCGGACGAGGCTCATAGCATATCCCCTTGCATTTTCGCGCGGCAGGCGTTATAATAACAGTATAACCTATGTAAAGGGGCCGCTCAAAATGCCCGACTATAGCTATCTCAAAACTGCCGCGCTTGCGCCGCGCGTAAATGTAGCCGATCCCGCCGAAAACGCCCGCGTATCCCTCGAGGCCGTCCGGGCCGCGCTGCGGGCGGGCGTGCAGGCGGTCGCCCTGCCGCAGCTGGGGCTTTCCGGCTACACCTGCGGGGATTTGTTCACGCAGACGGCGCTGGTCGAGGCCTGTCAATCTGCCCTGCGTTGGCTGGCGGAGCAAACAGCGCACAGCGCCGCGCTGATCGCCGTGGGCCTGCCCATGCAAAAAGCCGGGCGGCTCTATAATTGCGCTGCCGTTTTGCAAAGCGGCAATCTCCTGGGCTTTGTCTCCAAGCGGCATTTGACGCCCGAAGAGCGCCGCTGGTTTGCGCCCGGCTCCGGCGGGCAGCTGTTCCAATGCGATACGTGCATAATCGGCATAAGCCTGGACGATGAAGACCTGCCCGGCGCGGAGATTGTCCTGCGCCTTGCCGCCGAACCGGAGGAGGCCGGCCTGCACGAGCGCCGCCGGGGCCTTCTGGCCGCGCGCAGCGCTTGCCTGCCCTGCGGGATCGTCTATGCCGGGGCGGGGGCGGGCGAAAGCACGACGGACCTGGTGTTTTCCGGGCCCTGCCTCATCGCGGAGAACGGTGAAATCCTCACGGAAAACCGACGCTACGAGCCGGAGGACGGCGCGGTCTACGCCTGCCTGGACCTGGAGTTGCTGCGCGGCGAGCGGCGAAAGTATAGCTTTGATGGCGCAATGCCGTCTTCGATTCCCTGCGCGCCGCTGCCGCCCTTGAAAGAGGAGTTTATCACACGCAGATATGGCTCCACTCCCTTCGTACCGCTGAGCCCCGGGCTGCGGGCCGAGCGCTGCCGCGAGGTCCTGGCGATGCAGTCCGCGGCGCTGGCCAAGCGGCTGGAGCACACGGGTCAAAAGCAGGTGATCCTGGGGCTTTCCGGCGGGCTGGATTCCGCCCTGGCGCTGCTGGTTGCCGCGCGCACGGCGGACGAGCTGCAATGGCCCCGGGAGAATATCCTCTGCATCACCATGCCGGGCTACGGCACCTCGGATTTTACGCGCGAGACAGCGGACCGGCTGGCCGCCGCATTCGGCGCGGCACTGTGGGAGATCGACATCCGCCCCGCCTGCGATCTGCACATGCAGGACATCGGCCACGACCCGGACGCCCGCGACGCCGCCTATGAGAACCTGCAAGCGCGCGAGCGCACGCAGATCCTCATGGACCTGGCTAACCAGGAGGACGCCCTGCTGCTGGGCTCGGGGAACCTCAGCGAGCTGGCCCTGGGCTGGTGCACCTACAACGCCGACCACATGAGCATGTACAACCCCAACGCGGGCGTGCCCAAGACCCTGGTGCGCGCCGTCGTGCGGCACGCGATGGACGAAAGCGCGCCCGAAATCGCCGCCGCCCTCGCCCGGGTGTTGGAAACCCCCGTCAGCCCCGAGCTGCTGCCGCCCGACAAACAGGGCGCGATCGCCCAAAAGACCGAGGACATCCTGGGCAGCTACGACGTCCACGACTTCTATCTGTACTATTTTTATCGCTGCGGTTTCCGCCCGGAAAAGCTGTTCTTTATGGCGAAACGCGCCTTCACGGGGCAAATTACGCCCGAGCAGCTCAAGGCTTGGCTGGTGATTTTCCTGCGGCGCTTCTTCTCGCAGCAGTTCAAGCGCTCCTGCCTGCCCGACGGCCCGCGCGTGGTGGGGGTATCCTTGAGCCCCCGGGGGGGCTGGCACATGCCCAGCGACGCCTCGGCGGAGGTGTGGGTGAAAGAGGCGCAGGAAATTCCCCTCTGTGAAGGGGCGCCCGAAGGGCGGGGCGGTTGAAATATAAGCAGAGCCCCGACTGCGCACAGCGGGGCCCTGCCTGCGTTTTACGTCCGGCGCTGTATACAGCCCTTTTTTCAAACGTCCGGGCCGTAATCCTGCGGCCCGCTGTATTATATGCGGGCCTTGTCCCGCGTGTGAAAGGAATCCCATGACCGATGCGATGACCCGGGCGCTCCTGCGCTGGTACGACCAAAATAAGCGCGGCCTCCCCTGGCGCGGCGCCCCCGACGCCTACCGCACCTGGGTGAGCGAAATCATGCTGCAGCAGACCCGCGCGGAGGCCGTAAAGGCCTATTTTACGCGCTTTCTGGCCGCCCTGCCCACGGTGGATGATCTGGCCGCCGTTGATGACGACTATCTGATGAAGCTTTGGGAGGGCCTGGGCTATTACTCCCGGGCGCGAAATCTCAAAAAGGCCGCGCAGGTGATCGTGCTCGAACATGGCGGCGTGATTCCCCGCGACCCGGAGGAATTGCTCAAGCTGCCGGGCATCGG
>WQTL01000127.1 GCA_009786275.1 Bacillota bacterium
GTCCTTGATGTAGTCGAACAGCGCCGCCGCCTTCTGGATTTCGTCCACGATCACCGGCGGGCGGTGCTCCTCGAAGAACAGCGACGGGTTGTCGACGGCGCTCTGCCGCACGAGGGGGCGGTTGAGCGCGACGTAGTTCAGGTGATGGTACATCTCTTTCAGCATGGTGGATTTCCCCACCTGCCGCGCCCCGGTAAGCACCAGCACAGGCTTGCGCCTGGCGATGCGCTCCACCACGGGCTGAATGTGCCTTTGAATGTACATGCAAACGCCTTCTTTCGGCTAATCGGGAATCCGGTTCCAGTATAGTCGAAGTTTGGACGGTTGTCAAGAGAATTATTCCAAACTTAACTTGCATTCCCCTCCCATCCATGCTATAATTGCGACAGCCTTAAAAGAAGGATTGGTGCACCAATGAACGAGAAAGCGATCTATAATATCAAGAATAAAAATGGGCAGATTGCCCTCTTGCTGCTTCAAACGATTCAGGAGGGCGGAGGCAGTGAGCCTTGCGCGGTCACAAGAAAACGCATGGTTGAAAAAGGATATTTTCTTGAGACGGATGAAAACACACAGAGATACGAGAGAAAAGAAACGGATGGCACAACAAGGAAAGCCGACAAAAAATGGTATGTTGGGCTGGACGGCTTGTCAACGCCCTTCAAAGTTAATGGATTGAGAGAAAAGGGAACCCCTAAGAAATTCTGGACTCTGACTGAGCGCGCGGAATTGGAACGCATCCTGCTGATCGATCAACTGAAAGAAGTGCCTTATTCAAGTGATTTCTATTTTACCCGCGAATTTTATGATTACGTTACCGGTAGCAACCTACCAGATCCCATCTACCCAGACGAAGTGCTGGACGATTCTGTAAAGCACAAAGAGGGAAAGCAAAGGCAGGTCACCATTAACATATATGAACGCGACCAGAAATCCAGAGAAGAATGCATCAGGCATTATGGTGCGAAATGCACCGTATGCGGAATTGATTTCGGCAAAGCCTATGGGCCGGAGTTTAAAGGCATGATTCATGTGCATCATCTGAAAATGATTAGCGGAACCGATGGAGAATATGAAATAAATCCAATAGATGACCTTCGGCCTGTGTGTCCAAACTGCCACATGGTATTGCACAAACGCAAAAATGATCCGTATAAGCCGGAGCATATTGAGCAAGAATTGCGGTTTGAATATAATTACAAAGAGCAATAGGGAGGCTCGCCATGTACTACTCTACCACCCACCCATCCCCCGTAGGCATCCTCGCCTACCTTGAAGATACTTCACAAACCGAAGCCGCCATGGCTGTGTTCGCCATGAACGCCGCCGCGTGCCTCAGGGCGCTTGTGCGCCTGTTCCTGCGGCGGCTGAGCTTGTTGAGAAGTTTTTCATGAGAGCCTGATTACTTGCATAGTATGAAAGCAGAACCCAATGAGAGGAGTTCTGCTTTCTTGTCTAACATATTGCCCTATGACCCGAGGGCGGCCGTGGAGTACGCGCACGAATGGGCGTTTGGACGCAACCCGAGGTATGGGGATTTTTCGGAGATGGGCGGGGACTGCACGAATTTCATCTCCCAGGCACTTATTGCCGGGGGCGCGGTGATGAACGAAACGCGCGACGTGGGGTGGTACTACCGCGCCATGAACAGCCGCGCAGCCGCGTGGACCTCCGCGGCGCATTTGTACCGGTTCCTTGTCAACAACCGGGGGAGGGGGCCGTTCGGGCATGAAATTCCCCTGGAGGAGGTGCGGCCCGGGGATATCGTCCAACTGAAATTTGCGGGGAAGGACGACTATTCGCACTCGCTGTTGGCGGTGAGCGCGGGGGAACCGGCTGCGCCGGCGAATATTCTGATTGCGGCGCACAGCTACGACTGCGACGAGAGGCCGCTGAGCACGTACAGCTATGTCAGCGCGCGGGGGGTGCGGGTGGAGGGGGTGAGGGGGTAATTTTGCAAGGCGGTCAGTCGCTCCGCGAAACATCCTCACCCGCCCGAGGCGGGAGCTCCTTCTACGAGAAGGAGCCTTGGGGATTAGGCGCAAACGGGTGGGTTATTCATAGCGATTGTCATAAAAATCTTTTAAGAGATCTTTTTCTTCCGCGCCAAGGATTTTGCAAAAACAAGCCAACTCGTAATCGGTCACAATGCGATCGTCATGTTCAATTTTGCTGATCATTTGTTGGTCTATATTGATACCCATGGTCTGCATCCTGGCGGCCATCTGGCTCTGCGACAAGCCCGCCGCGATGCGGGCTCTTTTTATTTGCTGGTGTATTACATTTTTATGGGCATTGTACTCAATTTTCTTCATTCCATGCACCTCACGTTTATGTAACGTTACCTATTTACTATACCACCTCACATGTGATATAATACGTCACATAAACGTATTTGGAGGAATGGAGAATGGCTGAATTTTGCCTGGACTGCTGGAACAAATTAAATCATACCCATCTGACCGAGAAGGATGTGACGCTGTCGGACGAGTACGAGTATTGCGAAGGCTGCATGGAAATGAAGACTACCGTCGTTTTCCTTACTCCACCCCGCCGTTCAAAAGCTCGGCGTGGCGGCAGGCGAGGCACTGGGCGATATACGGCGCGGTGAAGAGCAGGGGGATCACCGGCAAGCTTAAGGCGTACCAGGGCAGGAAGCTCAGGCGGAAGCGCAGCAGGGCGGCGCAATTGCCGTCGGTGCGCGCGGCGCTTAACCGCAGAGCGTTGCGCAGCTTGCAGCGGGGCTGCTTGGCCAGCACGGGCAGCACCAGGGCGTAGCGCTGCGCCGTGGCGCCGTAGAAGAAGGCCCCCAGGGTCAGAAGGGCCGCGCCGCCGGCCACCGCGCTGAGGAACAGCCCCATGGAAAGGTCCCCCGCGCGCATCTGCCAGAGCGTGCCCGCCAGGAGGAACCCGCCCGGCAGCAGGTACAGCGCCGCCCAGAGCAGCTTGGCGCAGGATATCACAAGCACGAAGCGCGCGGCCTTCAGCGCCCAGCGCGGTTGCAGCCAGAAGGTTACACGGGCGGAGGAACGGTTGCGTCCGTCCGCGCCGCCGTAGAACCAGGCCTCGCGGCCCACGCGCAGGGGCGCGCACAGCAGCGCCGCCAGCAGGGCGAGCAGCACGGCCCCGCCGGCTTTGGCCCAGCGCAGGCCCATGTCGATGCTCGGGGTGCGGCTCGGGATGGAGGCGGCGGCACGGTCCGCTGCGAAATCCAGCAGGAGCGGCAGGAGGCCCGCGCCCGCCGCCAGCAGAAAGCCGGCCAGGAGGAGCAGGGCC
>WQTL01000128.1 GCA_009786275.1 Bacillota bacterium
CGCCGCTGTTTGTGTTGTCCAGGCGCTCCGTCAGCCCCGCCATGGGGATGGACACGCGCCAGCCGACCGGCTCGCCTTCCGCCGCCGCCATGGGGCACGCGCAGAGAATCGTCAGTGCCGCCGCCAGGCCCCAGGCCCACACCCTTCTTGCCATGCAGCTCCCGCCTTTCCGTTTATCAATCAAACCCAGTAAACTGCGGAAATTAAAGTGTTGCTACATTATTCTACCATATATTGGCGCTATGTCAAGGGTTTTTTGTCGGATGAGGGAAAGATGCTTGACTTTTCCTGCGCAGAGGGCTAGAATGCATTGAAAGGATAAAAAGGAGGATTGTAAACATGAGGAAAATCGCGGGCGCATTGCTGGCCCTGGCGCTGGTTCTGTCTTTGGCCGGGTGCGGGGAAAAGGAACTCAGCGAGGCCGGTCTGCGCGCCATGCTGGACGAAAAAGTGAATCAGGAAATCCTTGACTTCAAGTATGACGACTACGACGGCGACGGGGTGTTCGAGGCCTTCGCCTTCGTAGGCGAGGAAGGACCGCCGGAGGGGTTCTACGGCGCCCTTTGGTTCATTGACGCGAAAGGCGCGCAGGAGCTGGAGGCAAGCGAGTACGGCTATTCCGGCCATCCGGGCTTCTATACCTTCGGGCAACATAAGTTTGCCGTGCTGGATGAATATCGCACCACCGGCGGCTATGTCCATGTCTGGGGCGTACACGGCGGCAAGCCGCGCCTGGAGAGCATCTCGGGCGTGGGCGGCGGCTTCACACAGCTGGACGGCAACAACTTCACGCTGTATCACTCCACCTACGATATTGACGAGACGGACGGCGTCTCCACCGGCCACACCTGGAAGAACTATTGGTTCCTCTGGGACGGCGAAAACTTCCGGGAGCACGGCGGCGTGCCCCTGGCGGAGAAGGAGCTGCGTAAGCTCGGCGGCGCGGCGGAGGTGCTCGACGGCATAGACGGCGTCGTCGGCGAGATTTTTTACCGGGGCTCCTGCGGCGTCGTCAATGTCAATTATACCGTTCCCGGGCGCGAGGGCAGCGTCACGAATCACTACGTCACGCTGCAATTGAAGGACGGCAGGGCGGCGATGCTCGAGGAGGGGGAAGGCCGGTACCAAGCGGCCCTCGCGCCGGAGATCGCGGTGTACCCGAAAGAGCCGGTCACATTCGCGTAACGCAAGGAGGCGCACATGCCCATCCAATGGACCCCCGCCCAGGCGCAGGCCATCGAAGCCCGGGGCGGCTCGCTGCTGGTGAGCGCCGCGGCGGGTTCGGGCAAAACGGCGGTGCTGGTGGAGCGGGTGCTGCGCCTGCTCACCGACCCGGCGGCCCCCTGCGGCGCGGACGAGCTGCTGGTGGTCACGTTCACCCGGGCGGCGGCGGCGCAGATGCGCGAACGCATCGCCGAGGCCCTTGAGGACAGATTGCGCGCACAGCCCCATAGCGCGGCGCTGTTGCGCCAGCAGCAGCTGCTGCCCCTGGCGCAGATTTGCACCATCGACAGCTTCTGCCTGGCACTGGTGAAGGAGCACGCGGCCTCGCTCGATCTGCCCCAGGAGCTGCGCCTGCTGGACGACAGCGAGCGCGTCCTGCTGCGCGCCGAGGCCACCGAGGAGGCCCTGGAGGCAGCCTATCTGGCCGACGAGGCGGCGTTCCGGCAGCTGGGGCTGCTGCTGGAGGTCAGCGGGGACGACCGGCGGCTGCAAAAGCTGCTGCAGCGCGCGGCGGATACGGCCCTGGCGCAGCCTGACCCCGGCGCGTGGCTGGACGCCCTGCCGGCGGAATACCTGCGCGGCCTGCCACCGGAAGACACAGCCTGGGGCCAAATCCAGCTGGGCGAGGCCCTTGAACGGCTCGCGCTGTGCGCAGCCCTGGCTTCGCAGAGCGAGGCTAATCTCAAGGCCGACCCGCCCCTCTATGACAAATACGCGCCGGCGTTTCAGGCGGACATCGCCCTCGCGCTGCGGTTGGAGCAAGCCCTGCGGCGCGGCGATTGGGACGCGCTTCGCAGCGCGCCGGACAATCTCGCTTTCGAGAAACTCAATCGAAAACCTAAGAATTGCGACGAGGCTTTGGCTGAGCTCTGCCAAAACCGCCGCAAGCTTTTCAAAAAAGAACTCGAGAAGCTTCCCAAGCTCTTCTGCGTCAGCGCGGCGCAGCACGCGGAGGACATGGCCGTCCTGGCCCCCGTGGCATCGAATTTTACAGCCCTCGTGCGCGACTTCATCGTAAGGTGCCGCGAATTAAAGGCCCGGCGGCAGGCCGCGGACTTCAACGACATCCTGCACTGGGCCCTCGATTTGCTCGTGACGCCCGGGGGGGGCCGCACGGAGCTTGCGCTGTCCATCGGCGCGGGCCTGCGCGAGATTCTGGTGGATGAATACCAGGACGTCAACGCGGCGCAGGGCTTGCTGTTCGAGGCGCTGTCCCGGGGCGGCGAAAACCTCTTCCTGGTGGGCGACGTCAAGCAGAGCATCTACCGCTTCCGCCAGGCCAGCCCCGAGCTCTTCCTGCGAAAGCGCGCAGACTTCGCCCCCTACGACGGCGCGCGCTACCCCGCCTGCCTGATCCTGGGCCAGAATTTCCGCTCCCGCCCGGGCGTCACCGACGCCGTGAATTTCACGTTCCGCCAGCTGATGAGCGCGCGCGCCGCCGAGATTGAGTATACGCAGGAGGAGGAGCTGGTTTGCGGCAAGGCCTTTGATGCATGCGATACACCCGATGCAGAGTTACACCTGCTGTCATTTGACCCTGAGGAGGAGGACGGCGTTGCCGCGGAAGCCCGTTATATTGCCCAATGGATCGTGGGCGAAATCACCAAAGGGCGCAGGCCCAAGGACTTCTGCATCCTGCTGCGCAGCGACCACAAGCCCGGCATGGTGTACGCGCAGGCGCTGAAAGACGCCGGGGTGACCGCCTACGCGCTGGAGAGCGAAGGCCTGTTCCGCAGCCGCGAGATACAGATCCTGCTTTCCCTGCTGCGGGTGGTCGACAACCCCGCCCAGGACGTGCCCCTGGCGGCGGTGCTGCTCTCGCCCGTGGTGGGTTTTACGGCGGACGAACTGGCGTGGCTGCGCTCGAATTACCGGGAGGCACCGGGGCTGTACCACTGCGTGCGCATGGCGGCTGAGGAGGGCGACGCGCAGTGCGCGGCCTTCCTTGCCCGGCTGGCCGAATGGCGGCGCGCCTGCGCCGTGTCGGGCATCGGAGACCTGACGCGCTGGCTGCTGGAGGACACCGCCCTGCTGGCCATCGCGGGGGCCATGCCGCAGCCCGCCC
>WQTL01000129.1 GCA_009786275.1 Bacillota bacterium
ACTAACGTTGTGATAGTGGGGTCACGGGTGTTTTTTCGCAAAAAAAGAGCCGTGACCCCACTATCTCATAGACAAAAATTCTGCTGCAAGGTGCTGTGATATAAGGTTTTTAAGGGCGGCGGTGGTGCTCTTGTCCCATTTATATGCCCTGTCTTGTGTGGTTAGAACGGAGTTGCACAGGGCGGGACAGACAAAAAACATCGGGCTTTTTCGGCCCGACATTTCTTTGTACTGTGGTTGTGGTTTCTTTGTTTGGTATACGGGTTACGGGCTATGGGCGGGGATCACCTGTGATACGGCATAATCAACGGCGGTTTCCTCCACATCTTCAAGGAGCCATTTCTGGCTTTCCAAGAACACCCGGATCGCGGCCTGCTCGTCTTCTTGTGCCGCGCGGTAATCCAGATATGGCGCGTACCCGGCGTTTACCGCCGTTTTGTCCTCTTTTATCTCAACAAAATGAATGTGTTTTGAAATCACGCGTTTGTTGCCGCTGGGCAGTATAACGCCATCCTGCACAGCATCCTCGATATAGAATAGTAAACGGGCGTCCGTGCCGAAATCGGCGTCATCAATAAAAATGGCGCCGCGTTTCAGCACATCTGTGTTACGCTCTCGTACAAGATCAATGGTCGCTTCCAGCAACGGGTGGCCCGGTGCAATTAGGGCGGCAGGAGCAAGCCCCTGTACATTACAGTAGGGTTTATCGAAACAAATACGCTCATAGCGTGACAGCACTGGCTCGCCGAAGCCGATCTGCATATCACGGTTGCGCACGGCAAATGGGACTGAGGTTACCTCATAGCGCCCGTTTTCCCTTGCACGGACTTTTCCGCCGACGCTTCGGAACGCTTCCAGGAAAAACGATTCAATGAAATGCGGTTGCAGCTTGTGCGCCTCCATCCGCTCCATATCCTCGCGAATGGCGATGACCTGGTGAACGTCCATTGTGTCCTCGGTCAGTGCGCGTTCGTCCAGCAATTGCTGTAACGCGTCCCGATCGAGAGCGTAATCAACGACCTGATTGAGCCTGTCCCGTACTTCAGGGTCATTACCATAACGAATTGCTTCAATTAACAGATCACGCAGGGGCTTATTGTCAAAGGTGACTTTGCCGAGGACATCAAAGACCTTGCCTTTGAGAGCTTCGCGCTCCTGTTCCAATTTTTCAAACAGACGCTGGAATACCATGCCCTCGCGGGTTTCCCGGCTGACCAGATTCCATAGATGGCATACTTCCGTCTGTCCGATACGGTGAATGCGCCCGAAACGCTGCTCCAGCCGGTTCGGGTTCCAGGGAAGATCGTAATTGACCATCAGGTGCGCCCGTTGAAGGTTGATCCCTTCACCGGCAGCGTCGGTAGCAATGAGGATGCGAACTTCCTTATCTTGCTTAAATAGCTCCTCTACCTTGCGGCGCTCATCGCGGAGCATACCGCCGTGTATGGTTACAACGGCTTCCTCGCTGCCCAGTAAGGATCGTATTTTATCAGTTAAGTAGCGCAGCGTGTCCCGGTGCTCCGTAAAGATAATTAGTTTTTCCCGCAAGCCGTCCGTGAACATATTCCCGTCGTCCTGGAGCAGCCTGGACAGCTCATCCCACTTTCTGTCCTCGCCGCTTTGACGCACATTATTTGCCATGCGCTCCAAGCGTTTCAGTGTAGCGATTTCCGCTTCCAATTCCGCAATCGTTTGCGCGGTCGAGGCCTGGTCAACTACCTTTTCTTCCGCGTCCTCCAGTTCCGCGCAAGGCATGTCGTCGTCGTCAAAGTCATCATAGTCAGGGACAGTATACTCTGCCGACCTTTTACCGAGGCGTTCCTCCGCTAGGCGGTTCTCCAAACGCTCACGGCGGCGTTTGAGCGATTGATAGATAGCCTCCGGCGAAGATGCAAGGCGGCGCTGCAGGATGGTCAGAGCGAAGCCGACTGTGGTTTTGCGCTCGCTATTGAGGTTGTCCGCCCGGTTAAATTCATCCTGCACATATTCCGTAACGGCTGTATATAGCTTCGCTTCCAATGGCGATAAGTCATAGTTGACAGTATATGCCCTACGCTCGGGGAACAGCGGCGTTCCGTCGAATTTCAATAAATCCTCTTTGACAAGCCGCCGCATGACGTCAGAAACATCTACAGCTTGGTTACCGCTACGTGCTACACCTTCAAAGCGATCCTGGTCTATCAGTGACATAAAAAGTTGAAAATCCTCTTCTTTGCCATTGTGCGGTGTAGCGGTCAACAAGAGAAAATGCCTTGGGATGGACGACAGCAGCTTTCCAAGCTGGAAGCGCTTTGTGTATTTGATTTCGCCACCCCAAACAGTGGCAGACATCTTGTAGGCTTCGTCACAGACGATTAAGTCCCAATCGGTGACACGCAGTTTCTCCTGTATTTCTTCGTTGCGGGAGAGCTTGTCCAAGCGAACGATGCAAAAATTCAATTCCGTGAACACATTGCCTGTGACAGCCGATTCTATGCGGTCATTTGTCAGTATTTCAAAACGAAGATTGAACTTGCGATATAGCTCATCCTGCCATTGCTCCGCCAAGTTACCCGGCGAAACAATCATGCAGCGTTTCAGGTCGCCACGAACAAGAAGCTCTTTTAAGAACAATCCTGTCATGATCGTTTTCCCCGCGCCGGGGTCATCCGCTAAAATATAACGAAGCGGTAATCGTGGGAGCATCTCCTGGTAGACCGCCGAAATCTGATGCGGCAAAGGCTCAATCGAGGATGTATGTACCGCAAGGTACGGATCAAATATATGGGCCAGATCAATACGATAGGCCTCTGAAGCGAGCCGGAGCAGATTCGCGTCGGCATCGAAGCTCCACGGCAGGCTGCCTTCCCCCACGCTCAATTGATCTACTTCATCTCTATAGAGAAGTCGGTTCGCAAGCTGCCCACGAGCGTCTTTGTAAGTAATCTCCAGCGCGGCGTTGCCATGCCACTTAACAGCGACAACGCTGACAGGCGTATTTCCGGCAAGCCCAATCACGCTTGCACCAATTGTAAAATCCTCAAGTTGAGCCATAAGTAAATCCCTTTCGATACTTGCCACATAGCTTTCCAGTTGTTTAAAATGCGTTTTTTGCATCATAAATAGTATAGCAGAATAAGAGGTTTGATGCAAGGAAAATATCAAGAAATATAACTATCCCATATCAACACCATAAATATTCTTGCAGTATAGCGAAAAGTGTGCTATAATAAAGGAAAGAGGAGGTGCTTTCAATGGGAAAGGGCAAAAAAGAGAAGCGCAGGCCGCTGAGTCTGCCGGAATTCGCGGAG
>WQTL01000130.1 GCA_009786275.1 Bacillota bacterium
CGCCGGGCCAGCTTCCGCCCGGCCAGCTCCCGCCAGGCCAGCCGCCGCCGGGCCAGGGGCAGAACCCGCCGCCGCCGCCGCCGGAGGGGCACCTGAAAATGCCGGTGCCGCCGGGGCAGAAGCAGTTGGAGAAACCGCCGCCCCCGCCGCCGAAGTTACCGCCGAAATTCCATGAAGGGAAACCGGTAAAACCGGTGCCGGAAAAACCGGAACAAGTACTCATATATCATCTTCCGTTTCTTGCATAAGTTATGGATGCCGGGCTTGGGGCAAGTCGTCGGGCCCGGTCATGCCATCATATGCAGGGCGGCGGGGCAGGGTGTCCGGGAATTTTTTGGTTTACTTTTCCCGCTCCTTGTGGTATGCTAAGAGGCGGGGAACCCCGTCCCCCGCCCCTTTGGCCGTGCCATTACGCAATGGCGCTGACCACGTTGCCCACGGATTTGAGAACCTTGTCCAGGCCCTTTTTCGCCATGCGCGCGTACTTCGGCTGGGTCATCGCGCCGCCCACGAGGCCGGCCGCGGCGCCCACGGCCATGCCGATGCCTACGCCCTTGGCGATGGCCGCCGCCTGCATTTTCATTGCCATCATTGGAGATCCCCTTTCCAAGAAAATAATTTGAACGCGTAGTTACGCGCTAATAGTTTGCCCTATCAGGAGGAAATAACCGGAGGAGCGCGAATTGGAAAATTTTTGTCAGCTGAACCTGGTGCTGGTGGAGCCGGAGATCCCGCAGAACACGGGGAACATCGCCCGCACCTGCGCGGCCACGGGCGCGCGCCTGCATCTGGTGGAGCCCATGGGCTTCAAGGTGGACGACGCGAAGCTCAAACGCGCGGGCCTGGACTACTGGCACATGCTGGACATCACGTATTACCCAAATTTGAGCGCCTTTTTTAAGCGGAATGACGGGCCCTTCTTCTACTTTTCCACCAAAGCCCCGCGCGCCTATACCGAGATTTCGTATCCAAACCGGGTGTATCTCGTCTTCGGCAAGGAGACCGCTGGCCTGCCGGAGGACTTATTGCGCGCAAATCTTGAGCATACCGTGCGCCTGCCCATGCTTGCGGGCGCGCGCAGCCTGAACCTGTCGAACAGCGTGGCCGTCGGGGCTTTCGAGGTGCTGCGGCAGTGGGGCTTCCCGGGGATGCGGAAGGAGGGCGCGCTGTGACCGGCGGCATTCTCATTTTCGGCCCCAACGGCGCGGGGAAAACCACCCTCGCCCGCGCGCTCGCCCGCCTGCTGGGCTGCAAGCACATGGACAGCGAGGACTACTTTTTCCGGGAATCCGAAATTCCCTTCACCAACCCGCGCACCCGTGACGAAGCCATCGGGCTGCTGCACGCCGACATCGCGGCGCACCCCTTGTTCGTCCTTTCCGCCTGCACCGGGGATTTCGGCGCGGAAATCATATCAAAATATGCGCTTGCCGTATTCGTCACGGCCCCGAAGGAGCTGCGCATGCAACGCATCGAGCAGCGCGAAGAGGCGCGCTTCGGTGCCCGCGTGCGCCCCGGCGGCGATATGTACGAGCGGGAATCGCAATTCCGCGCCTGGGCCGCCTCGCGCGATCTGTCCAAAATAGACGCCTGGGCGCAAACCCTCGCGTGCCCCGTTATCCATGCGGACGGAACCCGTGATATCGCCGAAAACGCCGCGCGCATCACGGCGGAAATCAAGGTATAGGAGGTCCCCCATGCTCAAACGCCTCGCCTGCCGCGCCCTGGCGGCGCTGTTCGCCCTGTGCCGCGTGTTCCCCGTGCAAAAGAACAAGGCCGTGCTCCTGCGCCATTTCCCCGTCTGGGGGGCCCTGGAGGCCATGGAGCAGGCCCTGCGTGCCGACGGGCGTTTCCGTATCGTGAAAATCGCGGACTGGCGCAGGCCCGGCACGCTGTACCACCTGGCCACGGCCGGCGTGATTTTCCTCAACAACAATTTTAACCCGCTGGCCTGGTTCAACTTCTCGAAGAAAACCAAGCTCGTGCAGCTTTGGCACGGCGACGGCGGCTGGAAAAAGTGGGGCCGCAGCGTCGACCCCGCCGCGCCGGTGATCCCCTATACCCATGTGATCTGCAACTGCGAGTCCGTGCGCCCCTTCTGGGCCGAGGGCTTCGGCCTGCCGCAGCCGCGCGTGCTGCCCTTGGGCTCGCCCCGGCTGGACATGCTCACCCGCCCCTATGGCAAAGCCGCCCTGCGGGCGAAATTCGACGCGCGATACCCCCAGTGCCGCGGCAAGCGGCTCGTCCTCTACGCCCCGACATTTCGCGACGACCCGGCAGAAAATCAAGCCCTGCTTTCGCACTTCGATTTCCCGGCGTGGAACGCCCGCTTCGGCGATTCGTCCGCGCTGCTGGTGCGTCTGCACCCGAAGATGCACGGGCTATACGATCTGCGCGGCACGGGGGCGATCGATCTCACCGGCGCGCCCGGCCAGGCGGACCTGCTGCGGGTCATTGGCCTGCTAATCACCGACTACTGTTCCCTGTGCTTCGACGCCGTAGCCCTCGATACGCCGGTGGTGCTCTACGCCTTCGACGAGGCGCGCTACATGGCCCACGGCCGGGGGTTCTACAAGCCCCTGCGCGAGCTCCCCCCCGGCCCCATCGCCAATGACTTCCCCGCCCTGCTGGCATACGCCGCCGCGCCGGACACATCGAGTGCCCAGCGCGCGGCGTTCAGGGATTTTCATTTGGGGGAGGTGGACGGCAAATCGTGCGAGAGGATTATCGCAATGCTGACACGAAAGGATGGACAAGCATGAAAAAGATTCCGGGGATGATTTGCGCGCTTATTTTGGCCCTTTCGCTCTCCGCGTGCGCGCCCAACGAACCCGCCGAGACCACGTCTTCTATTGACGCAAGTACAACTCTGCCTGCATCAAGCCAACCAGAGCCCGCAACTACGCCTGTGGCAGAGGACACATACGCGGAATTGTCCCATCTGCCGGAAGCCAAGAGAGAGCTTTTTCAGAGGCTGGGCTTCGCCCCGTCCTCGCTGCATACGGCTTTTTCAGGCGATTTGCATTTTGCGAACACGTCGCACCGGGGCGTGGTGAGCGTCTACACCGGCGACCTTTTCGGCAACGACAAGAAGAAGGAGGCCATCGTGGTCACCCTCCTGGACGACGGCGGGATGGACCGCATCCAGGCCAATTACTACTATTCCGGCGGCGAGGGGCTTGCCACGGAGGTTTTGCTGTCGGCGCCGCTCGACTACAGATATCACCCGGGCCACGATGACCCGCCGACGCTGTTTCTCTACCGGCACGGCGGGAGAACCTATTTCTGCTGCCAAAAAAGCGGCGGCAACGAATA
>WQTL01000131.1 GCA_009786275.1 Bacillota bacterium
CGATATATATTTGCTGCGGGGGAACTCAAAAACGACGTTGCCCCCTGCCTCCAGTTTCATGTAGGCGTAGAGCATGAAGGCGTTTCCGCTGAGACTGCGCATCTTCTCATGAAGCATCTGCGAATTGCTCAGCCGCATAAACCTGCCGTCCTGAAGGCCTGGGGCGCAGCTCTCCCACTCGTGCCAAGCGCGCTTTTTTCCTTTCGACACCTACATCTCGCCGCCTCCCCATGTGAGTTGCTCGCCGGGGTACTTCATCTTCGCCTCCAACTGCCGGGCCGACTGCAACGTGAAGAACGTCGAGCGGGCGCGCGCTTCTTCTTGCCGTATGTACCCCTGCACTTCTTCCAGCGATCCGGGCAGGTAATACCCCACAGTATCAGAGATCACTACCTGGCCGCCGCGGCGGATACCCTCCAGGGTCTTGCGCAGGACGCGATCAGGCAGGCCGGTCTTGGCCCGTAGATCACGGCCAACAATGGCGTTATCCCGGCCGTATTGCAGGCATTGCAGCACATGGTCGGCGTGCCGGTTGGTGGCAGGGTCATTGTCGTGGCTCATTCGCTCCGCCTCCCTCCGACTGCGCATCGTTCCAGCAGGGCTTTGGTCTGCACGTAGTCAAACCCTGTTTCGCGGAACACTGCGGCCCGGCAGGTCATTTGAGTAACATCCTCCATTTCGGCGGATGAAAGGAACTCCGTGGCGTTCGCTCTTGCCGGAGCGCCGCGCTCCTCGCGGATGGTCTTGGCAGTCTTGCCGAGCACTGCCAGATAGCACATGTCCATGTAATTCTTGTAGGCCCATTGACCCGCGCCGGTGTCCTTGAGCACATCGGTCAATTCCCGGCGCACAGGCTTCAGCGCTGAACGTTTGACCTGGCGGGCCGTAAGCTCCTGGCGCATCGCATAGAACTGGCGAACAAGTTCTTTCTTGAAGGCGATCACCTGCGGGGTATTGCGGAGGAACGTCATGAGAAGCGTTGCCTGTGGTTCGTTCAGGTGGTAAACCTTCAATTGGGTTGCTCCGGTACTTTCCGGGCGAGGCCTCACTTGCATTTGAAATGCGAGCGAGCCAAAGGACGTGAAATCGGCCTCGTACTTTTGAAGCAACTGCTGTACGGTGTGCCTCTGCACGCCGGCGCGTTCCACGATCACCTCCGACGTGGTGAACGGCTCCGAATCCAGCCGATCAGGCTTGAGAAAAACCAGGTTCGTTGCGTTTTCCCTCTTGCAATTTTTTGCTCGCTGCGGTAAAATAGCCTTGTGGGTTGGGCTTTCGTGGATGTTTGCCTGTCCTGCGCTCGCTCCGGCTGCGTCAACAGTCGGGGCACTTTTTGTTTCTGCCATGCTGCACCTCCTACGACCGCCGGGCCTGTGCGCCCGCTCCGGCCGGAACAGGGGGTGCTGTCTGCGCTTCCAACCAACGCCGAAACCCGTCCACAGGGATCACCTTGCGACGACCCACCCGAATGCAGGGGAAGCCTTCGCGTTCCGTGAGCTCGTATGCTTTGGGGCGGGATATGCCCATTGCCAGGCCCACTTCATCGACCGTCATTGTTACCTTCTCCAAAGAAATTTTCCTCCTTCATGAAAATTCTATTGACAGATTAATGCAATCGTGTTAAACTGTCTACAACCATTATACACCAAAACAAACGCAAAGTAAAGACATTTTATAAAAATATTGTTGACAGTCCACGCCAAGCCTTAGCTAGAACGAAAATGTCTATGAATGGAGGAATAGCCATGAAGCCAAGCGAGATAAGCGAAATAGGAATTGAAGTTTGCTCATCTGCAAACGATGAATTTGTAATGCTGGATGGAAGCTCACCTTTTGAAGATTTTTCCGAAGACGGGGTTTTTTTAGGAGATCGATCCGATGGAAAGCTTCTTCATGAAGGTGCTATCATTGTGACATTTGCAAACATTCGTGATGATGCAGATATTACCTCAAGAATTGAGCGACACATCGAGAGTTCTTTTGATGCCTCTGGAGATGTTGCAGCTATGTTAAGCTTATGCTTCGGCCTATTGGAGAAAGATTTTGGCAGCATCTGTGCTAAATTGATCATGATGAATGGCGTAAACGACTTCTTGAACAAAAAAACTAGAGGCGCAAAAAAAACAAAGGACGCTATTGTTGATGGGTTTAGACTACTTTGCTTAATAAGCCACACGTATGCAAGCACTATGGCCAACGATAATAACGGGGAAGTGAAAAAGAATGGATTAACAACCAGGCAAATCCTTTTCTCGATACTAGATGTTTCGGGGTCATTCTTGGGGATGAGTGGATTAGGCTACAGGATGGTCCCTGGATATTTGAACGACGAGTTAGCATTCATTGACGTTTATAGGATAACAAATTCAATGGCAGCAATTTATTTTGATGTTGCTCAATTATTAAAAGAGAAAAAAATGATAAACCTGTGCAAGAATTGCGGAAAATATTTCTTACCAACCTCTAGAAGTGACGAAATCTATTGCGACAACATTTTCAAGAACGGCAAAACATGCAAGCAATTAGGATATGAAATTAAAGTAAAAAATGACGAGGTTCTTAATGCATATAGAACCATTTACAAGACCCAAAATGCTAGAAAGCAAAGGAATAAGCACATTGCTGATTCAGGGATACGGTTTAGTGCTTGGACAGACTACGCAAAGATACAACTGAAGCGCTGCCAAAATGGAGAGATTAGCTTAGAAGATTTTACTGCAAACATATCCGGCGATGATTGGTTGAGAAAGAAGAGGTGATCCCAGTGGCCCGCAAAAGTGACACCCGCGCCGCGCAGGGGGCCGGGAGCATACGCCAACGGCCAGACGGGCGGTGGGAGGGCCGCTACACCGCAGGCCGTGACCCCGGCACGGGAAAGCAAGTGCAAAAGTCCGTCTACGGCTCAACCCAAAAGGAAGTGCTGAAGAAGCTCCAGGAAATTCAAACCGACATGGAGCGCGGCGTGTTCCTGGAGCCGAACCGCATAACGCTGGGGCAGTGGCTGGAGGTGTGGAGGAAGGAGTACCTGGGCGGAATAAAGCCCAACTCACAGTATGACTATACCGCCCAAATCCGCAATCACATCGCGCCCGCTCTGGGGGCCGTGCGGTTGCAGAAGCTCACGCCGCACCAGGTGCAGGGGTTCTATAACGCCCTTCAGCGGGAAAAGAACCTGGCCCCAAAGACCGTCAAGAACGTGCATGGGGTGCTGCACAGTGCCTTGAAGCAAGCGCAGCGGCTGGGCTATATCCAGAAGAACCCCGCCGACAACATCAACCTGCCCCGCGTGGAGCGCCCCGCCATTCAACCCATGCCC
>WQTL01000132.1 GCA_009786275.1 Bacillota bacterium
CAGCCCGCCGCCCCGGCACAGCTCGCCGCGCCCGCGCAGTTCGCCGCCACGAACCCCTTTACCGAATGGGACTTCGATGAACTCGGCCCGGAAGCGGAGGAGGCCCCGCCGGAGAGCCCGAGCCAGGCCGTGCCGGAGCCCGCGGCCAAGAAGGGCAAGCTGAGCCCCAAGGCCAGGAAGACGCTGAAGCTTGTGCAAAACACCCTGTTCTGGGCGGTGTGCATCCTGCTGGTGGCCGGTTCCGTGCTCTTCGCCGTAAGCAAGGACCCCCGCAAGAACTACCTGGGCTACCGTATCTACAGCGTCAAGACGGAGTCCATGACCCCGAAGGCGGACGGCTCCAGCCCGCCGGGCGGCTTCCGCCGGGGGGACCTGATCATCGTGAAGATGTGCGGGCCCTCCAGCATCAAGGTCAACGACATCATCACCTTCAACCCCTCCACGAAGGAGGAGGACAACCAGCTCTTCCTAACCCACCGCGTGGTGGACGTCAAGACGGAGCTGGCCGGCAAGCCGGGCACCTACTTCGTCACCAAGGGCGACTTCAACAACAGCGAGGACCCGCCCATCTCCGCCGAAATGCTCATCGGCAAAAAGGTGTTCAGCATCCCCAAGGTGGGCAGCTTCCTGCAGAAGGTCCGGGAAAACTTCACCCTGTCGATCATCACCATCCTGTGCTTCTTCGCGTGCATCTTCATGTTCAAGTGGTATTTCTCCTCGCCCAAAAAGAAAGCGGGCGCGGCGGAGGAAACCAAGCCGCCTCAGCCGCCCCAACTGCCCCGGCAGCCCCGGGCCCCCCAACGTTACTTTTCCGCTGTGCCGGAAGCAGCGGTATAGTATAAAAAATAAAAACCAAAGAAAAGAAAAAAAAGGAGTTCAAAAAATCATGCGCAAAAACAAAAAGCTCATCATGGCCATGGCCATCGTCCTCGCGATCGCTACCATGGCAGGCGCCACCTTCGCGTGGTTCCAGTCCGACGACGGCGTCGTCAACCACATGGAAACCGGCCAGCTGACCGACGGCGACGTGCAGATCGTAGAAATCTTCCCCGTGCAGGACATCAACCCCGGCGTGGAACTGGACAAAGTGGTCTGGACCGTCAACAGCGGCAACGTGGACGCCCTGGTGCGCGTGTCCTTCGCCGAAGTGCTCCAAATGCTGGATAACAACGGCGCGGCCTACGACGACGTCAGCGCCGTCTGGGCCAACGAAGGCACCTCAGGCAACCCCACCATCCCGCAGCTGTTCAGCTCTGACTCCGTCACGGGCACCGGCGCCTACACCGCTTCCAAGGGCTGGATCGAGCTGGACCTGGCCGACCCGGGCTGCCCCTTCAACACCGCCACCGGCATCCCCGCGGGCGTGACCGTGCTCTACAAGGAGTTCACCGCGAGCGCAGGCACCCCCAACGAGTTTACCACCTACAGCTTTGTCTGCTACGGCACCATAGATTACGACGGCACGGACGATGCCTATGAGGACAAGTACGACGGCAAGCTGCAGTATGTCACCGCCGAATTCGCCATCGACGCGGCCATGGCGCTCACCGTGAGCGACGTGAAATGCTGGTACTTCAAGTACGACGACCTGATCGAGAACAAGTGGGCGGACCTGGCTCGCTTCACCGAACTGGGCAGCTTCGACCTGGAGACCCCGCAGAACAGCGACTTCGCCCTGCCCATGCTCGCCTCCATCAGCGACCCCGGCAAACTGTTCGAGCTGTATTTCAGCGCGAATGTTAAGACCAGCATTGCCGACTGCAACAAGGGCGACTGGTGGTACAACGAGGACGACGGCTACTTCTACTACATCGACAAGCTGGCCCCCGGCGCGGCCACCAGCGACCTGCTCAAGAGCGTCAAGCTCAACTCCGACGCGGAGGACGCGTACTGCAACCTGCTGTATGACCTGATCGTCAAGATGGAAGCCATCCAGAACCTCGAAGAGGCGGTCACCGCCTCGGACGGCTGGGACCTCGACGACTCCGTCGCCGGCAGCTGGCAGGCCCTCCTCATCACGAAGCTGACCAACGTTGGCGCGTTCGTGTTCTCCTAAGGCGCAACCCCACTCCAGCTCCTGTGCCGCCCGCTTCGGGCGACCCGCACGCGGCGGGCGGCAAGGTATCCTCTCAAAGGGGGAAGATGAATAATGACCACCAGGCAACTACTGAAAAGGGGAGCTACCATTGCGCTGTTCCTGTGCCTTCTGACTGCCATGATTTCCGGCATGGCAGTCAGGGCCGGCGCGGCAGGCGAGCGGCAGCTGCCCGAAGGCTTCCTCATCGGCGACCAGGACGGCGTCAACGCGGACAAACACGGCTACTACCACATCGACGCGCGTGAGCTGCTGCCGGGCGACGTGATCCGCAAGACCCTCACCATACAGAACCTCTCACAGAGCGATTCCACCCCCGAGGGAAAAATCCCCTACACCTTGGTTATGACGGCGGAGCCGCTGTTCAGCCGCGGCCCGGTTGACCTGCTGAACGTGGTACACCTAAATATGAAATTGGGCGGCGTCACCGTCTATGACGGCCGCAGCCGCGGCGACGGCACCCCCGACATGACCATCAACCCCCTGCAGCTGGGCGTATACGCCGTGGGCGACCGCAAGACCCTGGAGATCACCCTGACCGTGGCCCGCGACATGGAAATCCACGGGGAGAAGAGCGAGGCGGACTTCCGCTGGCACTTCTACGCCTACCGTACCCTGGAGGCCCCCCCGGCCAAGACCGGCGTATTGGACAACTACTTATACCTGCTGCCTGTCGGCTGCGTAATGCTCCTGTTTGTTGCGATGGTCCCGCTGAAGAAGCGGCGGGAAAGAAGTGAAAAGCGCCCGTGAAAGAAGGCGGAAACCCATGAAAAAATTCCTGAAAGGCATTTGGCGGGATAGGGCGTACCGTCTGAAGAAATGCAAGCCCTATATCCTGATTTTCTGCGTGCTGTTCGCCCTGGCGGAGTTGCTGGGCAGCACCCTGGCGTGGTACACGGCCGCGGATACCCGCGTCAACTCCATGGAGACGGCGGCCAAGAAGTATTACTCCGCCGGCGCGGTGGACGTGTTCGACCCCAACAAAGTGGACGGCGGCTACAACAAGCGCGTGGGCGCCGCCAACAGCGGCGACAAGCCCGCCCTCGTGCGGCTGCTGGTGACGGCTGTCTTCGAGATCCCCTCGCCCACGCCGGGCGAAGCGCCCATCCTGCTGCCGGCCACCATCGGCGGGCCGCTCTCCGGCGCGCTGGTCATCATGGACGACTACAACGACGGCGATTGGATAGACGCCACCGATTTTGAAGGCGGCGGCGACGGTTACT
>WQTL01000133.1 GCA_009786275.1 Bacillota bacterium
CCGGCGGCATCTCGATCTCCCACCTGCGCTTCGGGGCCACACCCATCAAGAGCACCTACTACATCAACAAGGCCGATTTCGTGGCCTGCCACAACCCCAGCTATATCGACAAATACGACATGCTCTCCGCGCTGAAGGACGGCGGCACCTTCCTGCTCAACTGCGATTGGGATCTGGCGCAGCTGGAGGAGATTCTCCCCGGGGCGGTGAAGAGGGCCCTCGCGCAAAAGAACGCCAAATTCTACACCATGGACGCCATCAAGCTGGCCAAGGAATTCTTCGGCGACGGCCGCCGCACGAACACGAGCCTGCAATCGGCCTTCTTCAACCTCACCGGGATCATCCCCGAAAGCGAGGTCATCGATCTCATGAAGAACGCCGTGACGAAGAAGTTCAGCAAGAAGGGCGAGCGCATCGTCAAGGCCAACCACGACGCCATCGACGCGGGCTACAACGCCCTGGTGAAGATCGGCATCCCGGCTGAATGGGCGGACGCGGAGGATACCCCCGTGGAGATCGAGGTGTCCACCGACAGGGAGGAGCTGCGCCGCTTCGTCACGGACGTGCTGCACCCCGTGAACGCCCAGAAGGGCGACAGCCTGCCGGTGAGCGCCTTCACGGAGACCGCCGACGGCACCTTCCCCCAGGGTTCCTCTGCCCACGAAAAACGCGGTGTCGCCATCGACGTGCCGGTGTGGCACCCGGAAAACTGCATCCAGTGCAACCGCTGCGCCCTGGTTTGCCCCCACGGCGTGAACCGCCCCGAGGTCCTCACCGAGGAGGAGCTGGCCGCCGCCCCGGCAGCCATCAAGAGCAAGGCCTTCACCGGCATGCCGGGCAAGAGCTTCTGCATGGCCTTTTCCGTGCTGGACTGCATGGGCTGCGCGCAGTGCGCCAACGTGTGCCCGGGGATGCGCGGCAACAAGGCCCTCACCATGGCCCCGCTGCACACCCAGCTGGACCAGCAGGCGGTGTTCGAATACGCCGAGGCCCTGCCGAAGAAGCCCGAGATTCTCGAGAAATTCAAGGCGAACACCGTCATCGGCAGCCAGTACCGCACGCCCCTGCTGGAGTTCTCCGGCGCGTGCGCGGGCTGCGGCGAGACCCCCTACGCGAAGCTGGCCACCCAGCTCTACGGCGAGCGGATGTATATCGCCAACGCCACCGGCTGCTCCAGCATCTGGGGAGGCAGCGCGCCCAGCACCCCCTACACGGTCAACAGGGACGGCCACGGCCCCGTGTGGGCCAACAGCCTGTTCGAGGACAACGCGGAGTACGCCTACGGCATGATGCTGGCGAACAACGCCGTGCGTAAGCGTCTCGCGGCGCTGACGGAACAGCTCATCGCCGTGGAGTATGCCTGGGACGATCTGAAGGCCGCGGGGCAGGCCTGGCTGGATACCTTGAATGACGGCGAAAAGAACCCGGCGGCGGCGAAGGCCTACATCGCCGCGCTGGAGGCGGGGCTCGACGTGGACCTCACCGGCACGCAATGGGAGGCCGAGTGGCTGGCCAACGACAAAATTTGCGCCTGCGAGGCCTGCGGCCTGGCCCGCGAAATCCTCAAGGACAAGGATTACCTCACGAAGAAGTCCATCTGGGCCTTCGGCGGCGACGGCTGGGCCTACGACATCGGTTTCGGCGGCCTGGACCACGTGATCGCACAGAACGAGGACATCAACCTCCTCGTCTTCGATACGGAAGTTTATTCCAACACCGGCGGGCAGGCCAGCAAAGCGACCCCCACGGGCGCTGTCGCCAAATTCGCCGCGGCGGGCAAGGAGGTCAAGAAGAAGGACCTCGCGCAGATCGCCATGAGCTACGGCTATGTCTACGTGGCGCAGGTGGCCATGGGCGCGGACTACAACCAGTGCCTCAAGGCCTTCGCCGAGGCCGAGGCCTATCCCGGGCCGAGCGTCGTCATCGCTTACGCGCCCTGTATCAACCACGGCATCAAGGGCGGCATGGGCAACGGCATGGCCGAGGAGGCCGCCGCCGTCAAGGCCGGGTATTGGCATTTATTCAGGTTTGATCCGCGCCTGAAAACCCAGGGCAAGAACCCCTTCCAGCTGGACAGCAAGGCCCCCAGCGAGGACTACCGCGCGTTTATCGAAAGCGAAGTGCGCTACAGCTCGCTGAAGAGGTCGTTCCCGGACAAGGCGGATACGCTGTTCGATCTGAGCGCGCAGCAGGCAAAGGACAAGTGGGAACTGCTGGAGCGGATGCAGAGGATATACGGGGAATAAGACGGCAGACATGAAGTAACCGATGAACAAAACGCATGTAGGGGGCGGCGTCCCCGACGCCCCAAGCAAAAGCTTTATTTTTAAGGCTTAGGGACGTCCGGAGGCCGTCCCCTACATAGTGCGCTGGCCTTCATCAGCGATATTTGATTCCCCCTTCTGAGGTGAGTTTTATGTATTATCCCCGGCTGAAGGATTTGCGCGAGGATCAGGAGCTAAAGCAAAAAGAGGTTGCCGCCGTTTTGGGGATAGACCAGAGAATTTACAGCAATTATGAAACAGGGAAAAGAGAAATACCGACGCGTCTTGCGATAAGGCTGGCAGATTTATACAATACGAGCACGGATTATATTTTGAATCTGACCGACGAGCCAAAGCCCTATGAGCGCAAGCGCACAAAGGCATAGCCATTTTTCGCGGAGCGACGTTCCTCGTGCCTCATCCCCCTAACCCCTCCCCCTCCTCCCGCATACAATGCATTGTCCGGTACATGTTTCCGGTCATTGATTGAAAGAGGAGGAATCCCTTTGTTTTGTTCAACAAACAGGAGTTTTTGCTGCTGCCGGCAGAACAGCTGCCAACAGGATTGTTGCTGCCGGCAGAATTGCTGCTGCCCGCGCTGCTGCGGGCCGCGAACCGTATTCGGGGCGGCGCAGTTTTTTGACGAGGCCCGGCCGTACCTCGCCGATATCGTAACCTACGGCGACCTGACCGAGACGGGCTACAAGGACGTGACCGTGCCGCTCAACCGGTACAACCCGCTCATTGGGGTTGGCGGCAGCGGCGGCTCTCTGGTGACGCAAAGCGGCGGCCTGTACGAGCTGCGCTACAGCCTTGTGGCGCAGTACCTGCCCACGGTCCCCTTCGAGGTGTTCGTGGGGAAGACCGTCGGCGACGTCACGGCGCCCATTGAGGAGACTGTGCAGACCGTGGGCAACAGCCTGTTCGCCCTGGGGCTGGAGGAGCCAGTCACACTGGAGGAGGAGGCCGTGCCCGCCGTGGTGCCTGCGAGCGCGCCCCTCCCGCCGGTCCTGCTGCCCCGCTTTATCTCCAAGACCGCGCAGGTACGGCTGGAACCC
>WQTL01000134.1 GCA_009786275.1 Bacillota bacterium
AGTTGCGCACCCGCGCGCCAAGCACCCGCAGCTCGACGGGCGGCGCGGCGGGGTCGAAGGGCGTCTCCGGCACGGGCCGGCGCAGCTCCTGTATCACCTGCAGCGCGCCGTCCTTCAGCAAGGGAGCATAGTTCCAGGCGCTCTTCGGGCGGTATTCCCTGTCCTGGAAGGGCGGGGCCGCGCCGCCGATAGGGCGGCATTCCTCCTCGATTTTCAGCGCGAACAGCAGCGCGCCCTTGCGTATACTGATACTCCCGTCCGGGTTCTCGATGATTCGAATTGGCGCTTCCAGGCGCAGTTCCAGCACATCGCCCACAGCCCACGCGCGTTCGAGTTCAAGAGGGCAGGGGGCATCATGATAGAACAGTTCGCCCGTGCAGCCCTCCGGTATCCTAAAGGCTAACGTACGCGGCTGGTTGTCGGATTTCAGCACCTCGAAGCGCACGGTGTCGCCGAAGGGGTAGTCCGTGATTTCGCGTATGGCCAGTCCCGGCACGCGCACCGTGCAGGGCATGCAGAGTAAAAACGCCAGCCCCCGGGGGGTCTCGTAGCAGGCGTTTGCGGCGAGCTTCGGGAAGGCCTGGTGCAGGTTGGCCGCGCAGCAGCCGTAGTTCGGCGTCAGCCCGAAGATATTCGCGTCCCGGCTGAGGTCGTAGAAGGCGCGGGGGCGGCGGTCGGCGGCGATCTGGTTGGCCTGCTGCGCGTACTGGTGCGCGCACATGTCGGGCGTGAAGGTGGCGGGCAGGGCGTTCCAGGCCGCCAGCTCCAGGCGCTGCGCCCAGTCGGTATCCCCGGTGACGCCCAGCAGCTCCTCGAAGGAATACATCGCCTCGGCCACGGCGCACAGCTCCGTGCCGCTTGCCGGGTTCGGGCCGCTCAGGTGCTCGTCGGCGGTCCACAGGCCGTAGGCCAGGCCGTGGTAGCGCATGAGCTGTTCATAGCCGCGCGCGGGCAGCCCGCAGTCGTCCTTCCCCGTGAGCAGCCCGTAGACCGCCGGGTATTTCAGCGCCATGGCGATGTTCACCCCGTGGGTCATGGTGATCAGCTTCACCAGGGGGTTCGCGTTGAATTTCAGGGTTTTTTCGCGCGGCTCGGGCTGCGGGATCTTCTGGCTCTCTTTCGCCTTTGCGTCGAGGGGCTCGCCTACGCTGCGCACAAGGTTGAACGCCTTGCCCGGTATCTGCCCGTCCGTGGGAATTTTGCAGGGCAGGTCGTCGAAGTATCCCCGCCAGTTGAACATGTAGGTATGCAGCTTTTCGGCCAGCTCCGCAAGGTACGCCGCCCCCGTGGCGCGGTATACCAGCTCGATGGCTTCGCCCGCCTCCAGTGCCCGGGCGCAGGCCCAGTATTTCGGCGGCATGGCGTCGATATTCTCGTACATATAGCGGAAAAACCCGTCCATGAACTCCAGCACCCGGCGGTAGCCCGTCGCGCGGTAGTAGGCCGTCAGGGTCTTGAGCACCACGAAGCGCGGCCACCAGTCCAGGCTGCGCGCCGGGCCGAAGAACCCGTCCGGCCGCTGGCTCGACAGGATGGCAGCTATCCAGGTGGTCGCCTGTTTTTGCAGCGCGGGGTCCTGCAACAGCAATGCGAGGGGCAGCAGGCCGTCCAGGTAGTACGGCCCGCGCTCCCAGGCCTCGCCCGTGCCGCCCAGCCACGCGGAATCCACCGAGACGTCCGCCCATAGCTCCGGCATGCGCCCGGTGAGCCCCGCCGCCTGCAGCTCCAGCTGGCGGCGCAGCCAGCCCCCCGGCTCGATGGCGGTGAGGGGCAATTTGCGATAAACTCTCTGCCGCATGTGTGATTCCCCCAAATAATTCTTGCATTCAGCTGTCAGCATCGTTTATAATGGTAAGGCCATTCAGACCCTTCGGCAACCGTGGCCGGTGCGCAGCGGCTCCCGCAGGAGACGCCAGCGCCGAGAGGGTAGTGCGGAGCACAAAACACGGAGGTTCCTATGCCAAAACGAATTGCTTCAATCCTGCTTGTATTGCTCGCGCTTTGCGCGCTCTCGTCCTGCGGCTTCGAGCGGCAGCCCGGGAGCGGCAAGCTCAGCGTCGTCGCCACAATCTTCGCGCCCTATGACTTCGCCCGCGCCGTCGCGGGGGGCCTGGCCGAGGTCACGATGCTCCTGCCGCCCGGGAGCGAAAGCCATTCCTACGAGCCCACGCCGCAGGACATCCTCAAGATCAGGCGCTGCGGGGTGTTCGTCTACGTGGGCGGGGAATCCGACGCCTGGGTGGAGCGCATCCTCTCCTCGATGGACACCGCGGGCATGCTTGTCGTCACCCTGATGGACTGCGTGGACACCGTGGAGGAGGCCGTCGTGGACGGCATGCAGGCGGACGGCGATGAAGCCGAGCCCGACGAGCATGTCTGGACCGCGCCCAAAAACGCGATGCGCATCACGCAAAAAATCTCCGAGGCCATGTGCGCCGCCGACCCGCGAAACGCCGCCGCGTACCGGCAAAACACCGAGAGCTACCTCGCCAAGCTCGATGCCCTGGACGCACAATTCCATGAGATCGCAGCCAAAGGCGTACGCAACACGATTGTGTTCGGCGACAGGTTCCCCTTCCGCTATTTCGCGGACGCCTACGGCCTGGACTACTATGCCGCGTTCCCCGGCTGCGCCGCCGAGACGGAACCCGGCGCGCGGACGGTCATACTTCTCATCGAGAAAATAAAGGCCGAGGGCATCCCGGTGGTTTTCCACGCGGAGCTCTCCAACGAGCACATGGCGCGTGCCATCGGGCGGGAGACGGGCGCGGAGGTACTGCTGCTGCACGCCTGCCACAACATCACCGTGGCCGATTTCCGGGCGGGGAAGACCTACCTTGACCTCATGGGCGATAACGCGCGGGCGCTGCGGGCGGCGCTCAGTTAGGCGCCTCTGGCTGTTCTTTCGTTTTTCGCTGCGTCCATATCCAGAAGGCGAGCAGCGCGGCGCCCAGGAGCCCCAGCAGCCCGGCGGCGGCGCAGAGCAGCGCCGTATTGCGGGAGGCCGGCTGGGCGTCCTGCGGCGCGGGCACGGCCAGGGTCGGCAGGGTCTGCGATTCCTCCGCGGGGAAGGGGTCGGCTGTCCAGAGGCTCTGTTGCCCGGCGGCGTCTGTGCTGCCGGGCGTTTCCGTATAGATCACGGTGTACCAAGTGGTCTCGGTCCTGCTTGCCGCGGGCTGCGTCTGCTGCGCCCGGGACGTGCTTGCGGGGGCCGCCGCCGCGTTCACCGCAGCCTGTGCCGCGGCGGGCGCGCGCGTTGTCGCCGTGGTCGTTGGCGCGGGCGTGTAGGCCGGCAGCGTGGTCGTCGGTTTCTCGGTGGCGGG
>WQTL01000135.1 GCA_009786275.1 Bacillota bacterium
GAGCTTCGAGCACAGCAGCGTGGGCGGCTGGGTGGTCACCCACGGCAGCGGGCAGAACTCCACCTACTACGGCTGCATCCAGGACATGGTGCTGGGTCAGGCCTACGCCACGCCCAAAGGGATTATCGAGACCGACCAGCACCCCCGCAAGGCCACCGGCCCCGACCTGGACCAGGTGATGATGGGCGCCGAGGGCAGCTTCGGCGTGCTCACCCACGTGACGCTCAAGATCAGCCGCCACATGCCGGAGACCGTCAAGCGCTTCAGCTATATGTTCAAGGACTGGAAGACGGGCATCCTGTTCGCGCGGGAGGTCATGCAGTCTGAAGCCGGCAAGCCCAGCGTGTTCCGCCTGAGCGACCCCGAGGAGACCAGCATCGCCATGCAGATGTACGGCGTGATGGACAGCCCCCTGCGCCACCTGCTCGGCCTGCGGGGCATGAAGGAAAACCAGATGTGCATGTTCCTGGGCTACACCAACGGCGAGAAGGGCTACAGCAAAAACACCGCGAAGAATATCGCCCGGCTGGCCGGACGCTACGGCGGCATGAGCATGACCGGCTATGTCTGCAAGGGCTGGGAGCACGGGCGCTTCTCCGACCCCTACCTGCGCGACACGTTGCAGGACTTCGGCGTGCTGATGGACACCATGGAGTGCTCGGTGAGCTGGAGCGAGATGGCCCGGGTCCACGCGGAGGTGCGCAAGGTGGTCAAGGCGCGGCCCAACACCATCTGCATGACCCATATGAGCCACGTCTATCCCCAAGGCGGCAACCTCTACTGGATTTTCATCATCCTGGAGAACGACGCCGAGGAGTTCCGCAAGTTCCACGCCAGCATCCTCGACGCCATCCAGAAGAGCGGCGCGAGCATGAGCCACCACCACGGCATCGGCAAGATGTTCGGCCCGTGGCTGGAGGGCCAGCTGGGCAGGAACGAGTTCGCGGTGATACGCGCGCTGAAGGACTACTTCGACCCCGACAATATCATGAACCCAGGCGGGACGCTGGGGCTGGATACGCCGGAGGAGGAGAAGCGGTTTTTGAAGTAGTGTAACTTGAATGACGTCGCTCCGCGATACACCCTCACCCCGCCCGAGGCGGGGAGCTCCCTCTGCGAGAGGGAGCTTGGGGATTAAGCGGAAAGCGGCCGTTTTATATTACAATTTGGAGGTACTCTCATGAACAAAATTATCGTCGGCATTCTCACCTTCCTGGTCTGGATCATGCCGTGGTTCACGCCGCTGTATACCGAGCTGCAGCGCAGGACCTTCGACGAGAACGTCATCTGGAGCGCGGTGGTTCAGCACGTGGAAAACCACGACGCCGCGGCCCTCGCCGCGATGTCGCGCCCATGGCTGAAGAACAACGTGTCGGACCTCACCGGCAAAATCACCGCGCTGCTTGACGCCATCGACGGCAATATCGAGGGGGTCGCGGTCCTCCCCGATTCGTACCCGAACTACTACGAGGGGGTCCGCAGCGTGGGGAGAATGCTCGGCATTCTCACGGACGCCGACGAGGCGTATACGTTGCGCGTGGTCTATGAGTACACAAACGTGCACGACAGGAACGAGATCGGGATCGCCCGGCTGCAGCTGATCCGGGGAATCAACGGCAGGGTTTTGGCCGATATCAAAACGCCGCAATACAAATGACGGCTGCAAGCAAAGAGGATACAGAGGAGACGCACTGCCGTGCGTCTCTACTTTTTCCAGCCGTACACCGCCAGGTCCACCCGGCCGTCCGGGCCGAAGGCGATGCCCTCGGCCTCCAGCAGCATGCGCTGGGCCTCCTCGCCGCCGAAGGCGAAGCCCTTGCAGACCTCGCCGAAGCGGTTGAGCACCCTGTGGCAGGGGATAATTCCCGGCTCGGGGTTGGCGTGTAAAGCCCAGCCCACCTGCCGGGCCATGCGCGGGTTGCCCGCCAGCCGGGCGATCTGCCCGTAGGTGGCCACCCTGCCCCGGGGAATCTGCCTCGCGGCCTCGTATACGCGGGAGAAAAAGTCCATACCGCACAAAAACTCCTTGCTATTTCAGGGGTTTTGCTTTATTATAGTATACATGACTTGCGTCAATATTGCAAGGGGGAATGCACATGCAGCCCATCGTGGAATTTACGGAGTACCCGGACTATGAGGCCTACCGGCAGTTCAACACATTTGCGCGCAAGCGGCTGCCCATAGCGTGGTTCAACTGGGTCGTCGTATACGGTGTGAGTCCCGTACTGTCGCTGACCATGCTGCTGTTGATCTGGCACAGCGGCATGGTGAACGCGTTCACCGTGGGGTATCCCCTGCTCTCGGTCCTGCTCATCGTTTTCCAGGCAACCGCGATGCGCCGCGGCTTCAAACAGCACGGCAAAAGCTTTATCTCGGAAAGGACAGCCTTCTTCGAGGACTACTATGCCACTGTCACCGCCTGCCAGAACAGCAACCATGAGGCCTCATACAGGTATGACGACATCGTCATGGCGTATGAGACGGCCGCCGCCTTCTACCTGAAGAAAAGCACGGGGCGCCGCTGGCACTTTATCCCGAAGAAATTTCTCGCCCCGGGGCAGGCGGAGCTTCTGCGGGAGCTGTTCGCGCGCAAATTCGGGGAAAAGTTCAAGATGAAATAGGAGGGGCATATGGAAGAGCAACATAACGAGCAGGCCATCGTGGAAATCACGAAGCACGCGGAGTACGGGACTTACCGGAGATTTTACTGGTTTTCGGAGAGATTCCGCCCCACGGCGTGGTTTCCCTGGTTATTGATAGCCTTCGGGCCGGTATATTGGGTGATTATGTACGGCCCGGAATGGGTACGTAAATATCATGAGGAAAACATAGTCGAGCTTAGCTTCCTTCTGTTTTTCGTGCCCTTTATCACTCTCGTCATCGTTCACTGCACCACGCCGCGCCGCCTGTTCAACCGCTACAAAAAGAGCTATCCCATGATAACCACGAACGCGTTTTTTGAGGCGCAGTTCACCTATAACATAGCAAGCCAAAACCGCAGCGACAGCGGCTATGTCGGGTACGAGAACGTAAACAGGGCGTACGAAACCAAGGACGCGTTTTACTTGAGGTACAACGACAAGAACTGGAACTACTACCCCAAGAAATTCCTCGCCCCCGGGCAGGCGGAAGCCCTGCGGGCGCTGTTCGCGCGCAAGTTCGGGGAAAAATTTAAAATGAAATGAAGGAAATGGCTTGGTGCTCCGCACTACCCCCTCGGCGCTGCGCACCGGCCCCCCAAGGGGGGCATCCTGACGGCTGCCGAGGGCTATGCAGCAAATTACACACAGGGTTGCGGCTACTGTCAAGATGCCCCCCTTGGGGG
>WQTL01000136.1 GCA_009786275.1 Bacillota bacterium
GAAGCGCCAGCCGCTGTCCCAGCCGCCGCAGGGGGCCTCGCGGTAGCAATAGCCCACGCGCGCGCCGTCGACCAAAATGCGGTCCGTGGCGAGGCAGCCGCCGGGGCCCTCCCAGCCGGTGAGCAGGGGGCGCAGCTGGTGCTTTTGCAGGCGGCAGCGCTTTTTTGCGGGATCCGGGGGGAACAGGTTCGCCCGGGCGGTGTTGAGCACCGGCGACAGCGCCCCCTTGGCGGTCATGCGGTCCAGCAGGGCCTGCGCGCCGTGCCGGAGCTTGAACTGCAATTCCTCCTCATAGAGGGGGAACAGCTGGCAGAACCGCACATATTCCCCGCCCGGCAGGGTGAATACGCAGGGGCCGCCGTCATTTTGATTTGGCACGAACGCGTCCAGCAGCAGGATCGCGCCGAAGTCCGTGTTTTCGGCGAAGGGCTCGCCGCCGGGCACGGTGTGGCCCCAGCCCAGCCAGGAGTCCTCTTCGCCCGGCAGGCGCGCCAGGAGCTTCAGCCAGCGCAGCGGCCAGTATTGGCACTCGTCGCTGCTGTGCAGCTCCCAGTCCTCCGGCAGCATAACGACCATTTCCGCCCGCGCAATCGCCTGCGAATCCGCCGGCACTTGCATATCCCGCGCGCCCATGCCCCGGGTGACGACCGTCCGGTAGGCCCGGCCCGGCCCGGGCTCGATCACGCATAAATCAACTCGGATATCCCGCGACACGACTTCGCGCAGCACCTGCGAGACCTTGCCGAAGCGCGCCTCGATGGCCCCGGTGACGGCGGCCTCCTCCTCCGGCGTGTACACATGCGCGGCCAGTGTTTCCTGCATAGACAACCCCTCCCGTGCATACATATGCGGGGGAGGGGCTGTCTATGTCTATTCCGCGGCCAGCCGCAAAAACGCGTCGATTTGCTCCCGCGTCAGGGCCATTTCGCTTTCAAAGCGCAGGCCGCTCAAGGCAACCTCGGTGATCTCGCCGCTGTTCGCAGCGATGGTGAAATACCGGATGGGCTTTGCAAGGCGCTTGGCCAACAGGATTTCGAACATCACGCCGTTGGCGATGTCGCCGAAGACCCACAGCTCTTCGCACAGGGCGATGAGCTGGTTGTTCGCCTGCCTGACCAAGTCCCTGTCAACCCTGTCGCCCAGAAAGTAGCCATAGGCCATAAACGGGTTGACGGGCAGCTTGCCTTGGCGGAATACAAATGCGCAGACGGCTTCCTTGCAGTAGAAATATGCCTTGGACTGCGCGGTGAATACCGTGGGCATTGGCTCCGTGCTGCTTACACTGAAGTTGAATTGCTCCGCCGCGGATGGGATGTCCATGTCGTCGCTCCGTTCTGAAATTACATACGGCACACGGCCTCCAGCGCGATGTGCACCGCCTTGCCGAAGGAATCCCGGCCCCAGTTGCGCTCATCGTGCAGGTCGATATCGGCCAGGCTGTCCTGGGTGAACAGGATCTGCCCGAAGGCCGCGCCGCGCAGTTCCGCGCAGGCGGCCATGGCGGCGCATTCCATCTCCACGACCGCGCAGCCCTCGGACTTGCGATAATTCACCATGTCCTTCGTTTCCCGGTAAATGGCGTCGGTCGTCCAGGTCTTCACAAATTCATTTCTGATGCCCAGGTGATTCAGCGCCTGCCTGGCGGCGTTGGCGGCGCGGGGATTGAGCGCGATCTCCCTCGCCGGCGGCAGGTAGTGGTACGACGTGCCCTCGTCGCGTATTGCGATTGCGGGGATGAGCATCTCGTTTTCGGGGATGTCAACCAGCGCGCCGCAGCCGCCGATGGCGATGATTTCACGCACGCCGTAGCCGATGAGCCAGTCCAGAATGGCCGCGGCGGCGGGGGCCCCCAGCATCGCGCCGCACAGGGCGACATTGTGGCCGTCCTTCACGATTTGGTACACCGGGTAGGGCCGCATCATGGAGCGGAACTCGCCGATGACCTCCAGGCCGTGCTCCTTCGCGTAATCCGTGATGGCGTCCCCCAAAAAGCCGTAGACGCACTTTTTTGGGAACTGATACTTGTTGTGCCGGCCCGGCATGAGCACCGCTGTTTTTTCCGTGTCGTATTCCAGGATGGGATACGCGTGTTTGACCAAAGGCATTGCTTCTCCTAGCCCAAAAAGAACTAAGTACCCGATGATTAACGCACTATGTAGGGGACGGCGTCCTCGACGTCCCTGGGCGAAAAGAAAAGGGCTTATTTGTAAAACCAGGGACGTCCGGAGGCCGTCCCCTACGGTCTGCGTTATCCAGAGGTTCTACAAATATTTATTCCAAATCGCTACGCACAGCAAGATAGCGTCCACGATTGCCCCCGGGCACATAAAAACAAGAAATTTTCGTCTGGTTTTTGCCACAAGCTTTTCGTCTTTACCTCGAATTTTCATTCTCAGCAATGTGATTTCTCCGATGACTGTCCCAGAGGCAATAGCTGCATAAATTGCTGAAAAAAGAAGCGACAGCCAAACAGAGCCTTGAAAAGGATTGAACGTGACTAACAGCACAAGCACGACAGAGTGCAAGACCATTCCCTCTATAATATTAGACAAATGGTTACCTTTGCCGAAGCGCACGCGATTTACCTCCTCACCCCAAAAAGAACTTGATCCACCGCAGCAAATAGCTCCCCGCGATGGGGCCGCCCGCGCCGCCGTTGTTCTCTGGCCGGGGGGCCGTGGCCTGCTTTTTCACGAAGGCGTAGCGCTCGCGGTAGCGGTCGAAGCCCTCGGGGTCGCACAGGGCGGGCGGGGTGAAGCCCGGGCCCGGGAACCGCGCCAGGAAGGTATCGAGCCTGCGGCGGAAGTCATCGTAGTCCTTGCGGGCGGGCGCGGTCCAGGCGGCCTCGGCCAGGGCATAGGCCCGGGGGAAGGCCATCGCTGCCAGTTTTTCCGGCGTGGCGATGTACTCGGTCCACACGCAGGCCTCCATGCCGAACACGGGCAGCGGCTCCTTCGGCCTGTAGTACGGCAGGCCGGGGCCGTAGGCATATACGGTCCTCAGCGGGTTGAAGCCGTGGGGCTGGTCCAGGTAGACCCGCAGGTAGTCGGAGAAAATCATGCTGCCGCCGGCCTCCCAGAAGAGACGCGAGGGGCCTTCCGTGTGCATTTCGGCCCAGTATTGGGCGACGAGGTCGGGGGCGGCGTCCTGTAAATGTTCGGAGAGCAGGCTTTCGTTCCAGCAGACGGGGCGCTTGCCAAGCCCGCGCAGGTGCGCCGCCAGCCGGGCCGTGAACCAGCCCTGCAGCTCCTCGGCGGTGAGCAGGTTCTCCTCCTCCATGCGGCGGCGGCAGTCGGGGCAGGCGAGCCACTCGCCCTTGGGGGCCTCG
>WQTL01000137.1 GCA_009786275.1 Bacillota bacterium
CCCGCGCCCCGAGCCTCGCCGCCGCCACCGCTTGGTTCGCGCCCTTCCCCCCGGGCGACGCCATAAACCCCCTGCCGAGCACCGTCTCGCCCATCACGGGCGCGCGCGGGCTCTCCACGCAAAGGTCCATATTCATGCTGCCAATGACGCAAATTTTAGGCATAGAAAACTCCTAATTAAGCATTAAGAATTAAGCATTCACAAACCCCCACCCCCGCCACACATACACGTATTCCCGTTCCTCCGTGCGTGAAAAATCCGCCGTATACTCTCCCTCCACGGCCCGCAGCACCGCCCCGGAGTTCACCGGCGTCCTCTCGCCGTCCATGCTCAGCTCAAACCCGTAGATGGGCCTCGGCAGGTTGGAGGACCCCCACAGCTTCTTCATCCGTCCCGCCCGCAGCGTATAGAGGAACAGATGGCAGCGCACGGAGGCGTCGTCGTTCTCCATGCGCGCCGGGTGATACGGCCCGAAGCTGTACGACTTCCACAGGCTAAACAGCACATCGGCATTGCCGTCGCCGTCCACGTCCCCCAGCCGGAAATCCTCCGCATACCAGCTTTCCTCAGACCGCCATATCTCGCCAGCCTCATCACACACCCGCAAAACGCCCGCGCTCAGCGAATATACAACCCCATCCTCTTCCCGCGAATAGCTCTTCTCCGCCTGCGCCCCGCGTATCTCGAGAAATTGCTTGAACTCCTCAGTCAAACCATCAACCGCCCCGCCCGCCTCCCCCGGCACGCAGGAGGCAAGCGCAGCGGCCAACAACATTGCCAATATAACGCAAACCCTGTAGGGGCGGCATTCTTGCCGCCCGCGACACAAGGCTTTGCTCCTCACCACGTCCGTGCCCAGTCATTCGTGTGGTCGTCCGTGATATCCGCGATAAACGCGCTCTTCCAGTCCGCATAGGGCGGGATATCGCCGTCCCGCAGGCGCTGGTGCCAGGCCTCGTCGGTCAGGCGCTCCGCCGGCGGCACGGTGAACTCGTACTGCGAAAACACCACCCCGCGCCCCAGGGCCACCTTGCCGTCCCGGGGGAAGGCCACATAAATTTCTTTGGCATAGCCCGTGGCCTCCGTCAGGGCCGCCGGCCCGGTGATGGGGTCGGGATTGGTGGCCACGTCCGCCACCACCGCGTCCGGGTGGAACTCCAAAAATTGCATGCGCTCGAAAAACTCTTCGCCGTCCGCCTCGTAGGAGAAGCCGTTGGCCCGCATCTCGTCTTTCTTGGCCGTCTCCCAGATGTGCTCCAGCTCCCCGCCGCAGGTCCTGATGAACTCATACTCCTGCTCGGTCAGGGCTTTGTTCTCCAGTTCTTTTTCGGCAATCGTCGTCAGCTGCCGCGAGAGCTTGTACAGCGTATCCAGGGCCTCTTCGGCTTCCTTCGTCAGCAGCCCCCGTGTGTGCAAACCGTCCGTGGTGAGCTTCACCAGCGCCGCCAGCCTTGCGAACACGGTGGGGTTCGGCTCCACGTAGCCCCGGTCGTCCGGCGGCTCCGGCAGGTCGGGTCCGCCGTCGCCGAACTCCGCCATGGGCTGCTTGGCGTAGAGCAGCGTATCGCGCTTGAGCTCCGTCCAGCTCCCCTGGAAGGTATTGAGCTCCTTGCGCACCCAGGCGTCATTCCGCATGAAAAACGGATACCCCGCGCCCTTCTTCTCCCCGGTGAAGGGCCGCAGCATGTGCAGCCATGACCAGTACAAATTCGACGTCCATGTCCCGGCAGGCACGCTCTTGATATAATCCTTCACCCTGCCCATCTGCTTGGCATATTCCGGGTACTTGTCCGTCTCCGGCTTGAGGATGCTTGCCGCCTGCGCGCTCCCCAGCGCCGAGGGGATATCCAGGGAACTCGGCAGCATGCGGTCGGGCACCTCGCGGTCCATCAGCCGCTGAAAGATTGACGCGTCCATGGTGAAGCGCTGCCCCATAAAGCGCAGCCCGGCCACGGCCTCCTCGCGGTCCTCCACGTCCTCGTAGATCGGCACGGAGTTGATCTGCGGCGGCGGCATTTTGCGTATGATCTCCAGCGCCTGCGCGAATTTCGCGCCGTTCGTCAGGGCGTTCAAGTCGCTCAGGTCTTTATAGATACTTTCGAGCGCCGCCTTGTACTGGAAGGGCGTCACGTCGTCGCTCTCCCCCACGAAGAACGTGGTCGGCTCGTAGATATCGATCCAGTCCTGCTCCGCCGCGCCGTCGGCATAGAGCGCGCTTGTCAGCAGCAGGGCGGATTTCACCTCGTCCTCGTATTTCGAGCGGAAGGTCATCTGCCCGAACCACTGCATGGCCTTGAAGTATCTTCCCAGCGCCTCCGTCTGCGTGTAGTGGCTGCGCGGCACGAACTGCGAGTAGTCCGCCTGGTATTCCTCGGTGCGGGCGTCCCCGTACTTCGCCCCCAGGTTGATCACCGGCGAGGGCGCGGGCCCCTCGTGCGCCTCAATGAGCTTCAGCTCCGCCGCCGCCAAATCGCTGACCTCCGCGGGCGCCGCGCCCTTCGGCTCCAGCAGCTGCCGCCCCACGGCGAAGTAGGCCATATTGCGCAGCGCCGCGTTCTCAAAGCCCGTGCCCTTCAGCTTTGTGTATTGCGCCTGCGCCGCCTCCAGCATGGCCTGCGTCAGCCCCGCCAGCACGTCGTAGAGCATGTTTTGCTCCAGGTCCTTCAGCACATAGTCGAACATCAGGTGGAACGTATGCACCGCGCTGTCCGTGGTGATGAAGCTTGGCACATAGCCGTAGCGGTTCGATTCATAGACCCCGAAGTACTCCGCCCAGCTGCGCCCGTCCGTGACGGCGAAGCCGTTCTTCTCCAGCAGCCCAATCGCCTCTTTCGATAGCCGTGCCCCGCTGTTGTACCAGTAGTACACGTCGTCCTCGTCGTCGTTCTCCAAAAACTGCGTTGCGTTGACGACATTGCTTAAAGCCTTTGAAACGCTGTAGGCCGGCACCTTCGCCTTCACATCGCCCTTGTACTCCTCGTATTCCCCGAAGGAGAGCTTATACGCGGGCGTGACGGACCCCGCCCTCGCCGCCGGGATGGTGGCCTCCTCCGTGGGCCTGGTCGGGTCCGGCTTGGGGTTGATGATATCGCAGGCAAACAGGGTGAACAGCATGGCCGCCGCGAGCGCGATCGCGGGCACTCTCTTTAAAAAACCTGTTTTCCGCATGATGACGCCTCCCTATCATAATTTCCTGTCCTTCCCAAATATAGCACAACGCCCGCATAATTGCAAGCGAATAATAGACCTGTTCTAAAACCCTAGTTCATAGTTATACAGCCCGCAGACAAGAGAAAAGCGAAGCAGGTGCCTGCGTTGCTTGTTGCGATA
>WQTL01000138.1 GCA_009786275.1 Bacillota bacterium
CCGCCGCGAAGGCCTCGCAGGCGGCGCGGCAGGCGGCCTGCTCGCCGGTGAGCAGCGCGCCCGCGAAGTTGGTCTCGCTGGGCGGGCCGTAGTACACGCGCAGATCCACCTCGGCGGCCTTGAGGGCGACGTCGAGGGCCACGGTGGCCTCCAGGGGCGGCGCGATCAAATAGGCCATGGCCGTGCCTGCGGGCACCTCGGCCTGTTCGGAGAGATACGTACCCGTGCGGGAGATGCAGTGGGCGAAATAGACGATCGAGTCGTCCTCGGCGGCGCTGTAAAACGCGGCGTCGTTGGCGATGTAGGCCGCCGCGGCGTCCAAGCCGGCGCGCACCTGCTCGGGCTCCGGCCCGGCGAGGATGCCGATGAACTCGCCCGCCAGGCGCGTGCTGGCGTTGGAGGAGCCCGCGTACATGCTGCGGGCGTATACCACCCGCACCTGGGCCTTCTTGGTGGCCTCGTCCAACGCGGCGTAGGACACGTCGTCGCAGTCGGTGGTGAAGATCCCCAGGCTGCGCTCGCCTTGACGGGCGCCGATGGCGTCAAGCAGCGCCGGGTCGGCGTTGGGCAGGATGCGCACGCTGAGGATATTCGTTTGGATTCTATCGCCCAGCAACGAATCACCCTCTTTCAGCGCAATCTGTAGGGGACGGCCTCCCGGACGTCCCTGGGCCAATAAATAAGGTTTTTCTTCGGGGCCTCGAGGACGCCGCCCCCTACCCGTTCAACTCTACGCCGCTTTTCTGCGCTTTGAAGATTTTGCCGATCAATTCAGACAGATACGCCCCGGCCTCCACGGCGTTGAGACCCCCGGCGTAGATGTTCGACACCACCGTGCGCCAGGCCTCGGGCATGCCCTGGGCGGGCTCGTAGGCCACATAGGCGCTCATGCTCTCGGCGCTGCCGAGGCCCGGGCGCTCGCCCAGGAGCACGCACACGACCTTCGCTTGCAGGGCCGGGCCGATGCTGTCCATGCTGCCAACGCGCCCGTATTGCAGGAAAAACGGCTTGCCCATGGTGATATTCTGCTGCTTCAGGCCGTCTTGCAGGATTGGCAGGATGTCCTCGAGGTTCGCCGCGACGGCGCGGGAACTCAGGCCGTCGGCGGCATAGACGAGCACATCGCAGGGGGAGGGGTTGTGCTGCTTGAGCCGTTGCAGGATGTCGCCGTCCGGCTGGCGGCCCAAATCGGGCCGGGTGAGGAATTCGTTCTTGTCCTTGCACTTTGTCTTGAATGTGGGCAGTTGCAGCTTGCTCAGGATTTCCTGCGGCACATCTTGCAACACGGCGTCACGCGCGACGGCGTGGTCGGCGCGGAACTTCAGGTAGGTCTGGGTCTTCAGGCGCGGGCCCGCGCGGCCGATGCCGATGCGCGCGGGAGTCATTTCAGGATTCAGGAGGGAGGGTTCCGAGATGAGGGGCGCGTCCCCCTCCGGCCTGTATCCTGTATCCTGTGTCCTAATCGCCTGCACCACGGCGGTGACGATTTTTTCGACTGTCGATTCATCCACGGAAGAGTCCCCCCTTCCCGGCAAACTGGGTCAGTTTGCCGCCCTGCATGAGGCCCATCTTCTCCAGCCAGGCCTCGAATTCCGGCAGGGGGCGCAGGCCCAGGACCTCGCGTATCGCGGCTGCGTCGTGGTACGCGTTGGTCTGGTAGTTGAGCATCACGTCGTCGCCCGCGGGCACGCCGATGATGTAGTTCACACCGGCGGAGCCCAGCAGCAGGGCGAGGTTCTCGATGTCGTTCTGGTCGGCCTGCATGTGGTTGGTGTAGCAGCAGTCGCAGCCCATGGGGATGCCGGTGAGCTTGCCCATGAAGTGGTCCTCCAGGCCGGCGCGGATGACCTGGCGGCTGTCGTAGAGATACTCCGGGCCGATGAAGCCCACCACGGTGTTCACCATAAAGGGCGCGAAGGCCTTGGCGTAGCCGTAGCAACGGGCCTCCATGGTCACCTGGTCGGTATCGTAGTGCGCGCCGCTGGAAAGCTCGCTGCCCTGGCCGGTCTCGAAATAGAGCACATTCGGCCCGGCGGCGGCGCCCTGCTGTTTGAGCAAAGCCTGGGCCTCTTTGATCGTCTGCGTGGTGAAGCCGAAGGCCTCGTTGCCCTTCTGGCTGCCCGCGATGGACTGGAAGATCATGTCCATGGGCGCGCCCCGGCGCAGCGCGGCGATCTGCGTGGTGATGTGCCCCAGCACGCAGATCTGCGTGGGGATGCCGTATTTGCGCTTGATCTCGTCGAAGCGCTCGAGCAGGGCCGTCATGCTGCCCACCGTGTCGTTGACGGGGTTCAGGCCGATGAGGGCGTCGCCGCAGCCGTAACTCAGGCCCTCCAGCAGGGAGGCCGTCACGCCCTCCACGTTGTCCGTGGGGTGGTTGGGCTGCAATCTTGTGGCGAGGGTGCCGCGCAGGCCGATGGTCGTATTGCAGGTGGCCGTTACGCGCAGCTTGGAGGCCGCAAGCACCAGGTCGAGATTGCCCATGAGCTTGCACACGCCCGCGACGGCCTCCGCCGTGAGACCCGCCGAGGCGCGCTTGATCATGCTTTCGGTCGTGTTCGTATCGAGGAGCCATTCGCGCAGCTCGGCGAGGCTCCAACCCCGCAGCTCAGAATATATTTTTTCGTTCACGTTATCTTGTATGATGCGCGTGACGTCGTCGTCCTCGTAGGGCACGGCGGGGCGCTCCCGCAGATCACTGACCAGCAGGTTCGAGAGCACCTCCTTGGCGGCCACGCGCTCCAGGTCGCTGGAGGCCGCAAGGCCGGCAAGGCGGTCGCCGGATTTTTCTTCATTCGCTTTGGCCAGTACTTCCTTGACGTCCTTGAAGGAGAAGGACTGGCCCAGCAGGGTGGTCGCGAGGGTCATGGGTACCTCTCATGCATGAATTTTAGCCGAAGATCAGTGTTTTCACCGCCACCGGCACCGCCAGGCCGCCCATCACCGGCTTGCCGAAATCGAGAAAATCGTTGGGCCCGGCGCGCAGGCCGTCCAGGGAGATTGACGCGCGGGCGGGGACGCAGGATGACATCAATTGGCCCAGGGCCTTGCCGATGTCGTGGTACGCCAGCACCAGGAGGGGCTCTTCCGGCGGCAGGGCGGCGTCCAGGGCCCGGGCGAGGGATTCCGCCAGCCGCTTCAGCGCCATATAGCCGGGGCTGGGCTCGCCCTCCAGGAAGAGCACGGCATTGACGGCGTCGTTTTGCCGCAGGAACCAGGCAAACGCTTCGGAAAGGGCCCGGGGGTCGTCCAGCATCCCCTTGGCGGGGCAGAATACCGGCAGGTTTTTCAGGGGGAAGAGGCTTGCGTCGCCGCAGCGCACCGTGCTGCCCGAGAGCCGCACGCTGT
>WQTL01000139.1 GCA_009786275.1 Bacillota bacterium
CGAAGGCGGCGGCGGGCGGCCTGCCGGTGGTCGCCCTGCCCACAACGGCGGGCACGGGCAGCGAGGCCACCTGCATCAGCGTCCTCACCACCGAGGACGGCCAAAAGATCCCCCGCGTCAACCCCGCGTACTACCCCGCTGTCGCCATCGTGGACCCGGAGCTGACTCTCACGGTGCCGCCGGGCGTCACCGCCGCCACGGGCATGGACGCCCTCTCCCACGCGGTGGAGGCCCTGTGGAGCATCCACCACAGCCCCGCCAGCGACGCCCTGGCTTTACGCGCCGTCCCTCTGATCCTCCAAAATATCGAGGCCGCGTACGTCAATTCCCACGACAGGCTCGCCCGCTGCGCCATGAGCGAAGGCTCCCTGCTGGCGGCCCTGGCCTTTTCCCAGGCGAAGACCGCCGCGGCCCACGCCTGCTCCTTCGTGCTCACCATGCGCTACGGGCTGCCCCACGGCACGGCCTGCGCCTTCACCCTACCCGCGCTGTGCCGCCTCAATGCCCCCGCCGAGGACGGCCGCCTCCACGCCATCGCCCGGGAGCTTGGCTTCGCCGGCGCCTTCGCCTTCGCCGATGAGCTGGACAGATTGAACGCCTCCCTTTGCCTCCCCCGCACCCTGAGCGATGCCGCCATCCCCCTGTCTGATTTGCCGGATTTGGCCCAGGAATGCATGCAGCCGCCAAACATGCGCAACAACCCGGTTGCGATGGACGCGGGGATGGTGGAAGCGATGTTCCTAATGCTTAATGCTTAATTCTTAATGCTTAATTATTTCAGGTAATACACCATGTCCATCCTGACCCTCCAGTCCCTCTCCATGGGCTTCGAGGACCGCGTTCTCTTCCAAAACGTCAACCTCGGCCTGGAGGCCGGGGAGAAGCTTGCGTTGGTGGGCGCCAACGGCTGCGGAAAGACCACCCTCCTGCGCCTCATCACCGGGGAGCTCGCCCCCCAATCCGGCCAGGTAGTCCTTGGCAAGCACGTGCGCCTCGGCTACACCAGCCAACTTGCAGAGACGCACGGCACAAACAATGTAGAGACGCACGGCAGTGCGTCTCCCGATATAAAAAACACTGCGTCTCCCGATATAACTTCTGCATCTCTTGAAAACACCGTCTACGACGAGGCCTTACTCGTATTCGCCCCCGTCCTCGCCATGGAGCGCGAGCTGGAGCGGCTCACCGAGGATCTGCACCACAGCCACAGCGACGCCCTGCTGCACCGCCAGGCCGAGCTGCGCGAGGCCTTCGAGCGCGGCGGCGGGCTCACCTGCCGGGCGAAGACCCGCTCGCTGCTGTTGGGGCTGGGCTTCGACGAAACCATGCAGGCCCTGCCCTGCTCCGCTTTGAGCGGCGGGCAAAATGTAAAACTGCGCCTGGGCCGCCTGCTCCTCAGCGGGGCCGATCTCCTCCTCCTGGACGAGCCCACCAACCACCTCGATTTGCAGGCCATGGCCTGGCTCGAAAGCTATCTCGCCGACTACCCCGGCGCGGTGGTCATGGTGTCCCACGACCGCTGGTTCCTCGACAAGGTTGCCTCCCGCACCGCCGAGCTCCACCACGGCCGCCTGACGCTCTACAAGGGCGGCTACTCCGCGGCCATCAAACAAAAGCAGGCCCAGGCCGAGCTCGACCGCCGCCATTACGACAACCAGATGACCGAAATTAAACGTATCGAGGGCATCATTGAGCAGCAAAAGCGCTTCGGCCAGGAGCGCAATTTCGTCACCATCGCCAGCAAGCAGAAGCAGATCGACCGCCTGAAGGCCGATCTCGCCGCCCCCGACGCCAACCTGAAGGAGCTGCGTTTCCACTTCCCCCCCGTCCCCGAAACCGGCAACGAGGTTTTACGCCTGCGCGCGTTGGCTATGGCTTTCGGAGAGAAAAAGCTCTTCCATGATGTCACGGGCCTCATCGAAAAAGGCGAGCGCGCCTTCCTCCTGGGCCCCAACGGCTGCGGAAAGACCACCCTGCTGAAAATCCTGCGCCGCCTGCTCAAGCCCGCGGAGGGCTACTTCGCCTGGGGGGCCAACGTGCGCGTGGGCTACTACGACCAGGAGCTCGGCAGCGTAAGCTCCTCCAAAACGATCCTGGACGAGGTCTGGGACAGCTTCAAACTCATGTCACATAACGAGGTCAGGTCCGCCCTGGGCATGTTCCTCTTCAGCGGCGAGGAGGTTTTCAAAGCCGTGAACACCCTCAGCGGCGGCGAACGGGCACGCATCGCCCTGCTGAAGCTCCTGCTCTCCGGGGCCAACGTGCTCCTTCTCGACGAGCCCACCAACCACCTGGACATCCCCGCCCGCGAGGCCCTGGAGGCCGCTCTTTCGCAGTTCGGCGGCACGATGCTCGTGGTTTCCCACGACAGATACTTCATCTCCAAGCTTGCCACGAAAATCTACGCCCTGCGGCCCGACGGCCTGGCCCCCTGCGGCGCCTCGTATGAGGAATTTCTGGAGCTTTCGGCAACAGACGCGAAGCGGGGAGCCGCACCGCAGGTGCAAAAAGACAAGCCCCTCAACGAATATCAGCAGAAGAAGCTCGACGCCGCCGAGGCCCGCCGCCAGCGCGCCGCCGTCGCCCGCTGCGAGGCCGAAATCGCCCGCCTGGAGGCGGAGATGTCCCGCCTGCACGAGGAGCTCTCCCTGCCGGAGGTCGCCGCGGACTACGAAAAAATCCTTCAGCTCAGCGCCGAACTGGAGGAATGCGAAAAAAATCTCGAAGGCAAATATGAAGAATGGGAAGGCCTGCCCCATGCCTGATTACATCGAACTGTCCATCCATCTCAACGCCAGCGACGTCGAGCCCGCGCAGTCCATCGCCCTCATGGCCGCGCCCTACGGCGTCTATGTGGAGGACTACACGCAGCTCGAGAGCGACGTGAAAAGCATCGCCCGCAGCGACCTGATCGACGAGGCCCTGCTCGCCCAAGACCGCAGCCGCGCCGTCATCCACGTCTATCTTTCCGCGCAGGATAACCCCATCGAGGCCGCCGCATGGCTCGCGGAGCGCCTGAAGCTGGCGAATATCGCCCATAGCATCGAAATCCGGGGCCGCCGCAGCGAGGACTGGGAGAACAACTGGAAGGCCTACTTCCACCCCATCCCCGTGGGCGAAAAACTGCTCATCCAGCCCGCCTGGGAGCCCCCGGCCGACCCCCAGGGCCGCGCCGTGCTTTTGCTGGAACCCGGCCTGGCCTTCGGCTCCGGCAGCCACGCCACCACGCGCCTTTGCATGGAGGCCCTCGAGCGCGCGGTCACGCCCGGCTGCGCGGTGCTCGACGTCGGCTGCGGCTCGGGGATCCTCTCCATCGCGGCGCGTCTGTTGGGCGCGGGCCGCGTCCTCGGCG
>WQTL01000140.1 GCA_009786275.1 Bacillota bacterium
CTTCTCCAAATGGGCCGCCGTCAATCTGCTCCCGCTTGACCTGCTTCGCCTCGCCGCGCTTGAAGCGCTCGAAGAGGTCGGTCAGGCGCAGCAGCTCGCGCTGGTTTCCATAATCGGCGACCGCAATGTTATCCAGCCCAAGGAATAGCGATAGGTAAGCCCTTGATATCATCTCCGACTTTTCCCCCGCTCCGCACCGTGCATGCGACTTTCACCGCACACGGCGCTCCATCAATTGCAATAAGGGCGAGCCGGTGACTGCCTACGTCCCGAGCAGCCGTATGCGCGGTCTCCTGGAGGACTGGATAGAAGAACAGGACGCGTAACCAGGTACTCCAGTCTGGCCTACAACATCTGGGTGTCCAAGCAGATTGAAAACGATCTGCTCCGGCGCAACGGGCGAGGGTCCATGAACAGTGAGCAATTCAAGTTCTTCACAGCACCGAAGACACGCGGCTGGGGGTTGCTGAAGGAATAAAATGCGGGCATGAGCCGGCGGGGTGGTGTCCGGCCCATGCCCATGGGGATGTTGATGATGTCAATTACGCCGAACGCCGCATCTGCTGACGCTCCGGTACGGATACCGTTTTCACTTTTATGCCATAACGGTCCAGCAATTCCTGCGCCTGTTTGTGCACCAAAGCATTTCGCTCCTCCGGCGTCATGTCTTTGGTTCTTTCATAAATTCGCTCGCGGATTTCGTGAATTTCACGCATGGCTCTGGGCTCATCCATTTTCAATCACCTCCGTTGGGGAATAGATACCGATCCGGTTATAGCCCTCCCGGGCGTTCACGCTTTCGGTCAGCAGTATCGTCTTGCGTTTCACAATATGCTTGAAGTTCCAGCTCGCGATGAAATTCAAATCCATGACGCTGGTGACGGCGATATGCAGGGCATCGGTTCTGTATTTCACCGGGATAATCCCTTCCTCAACATACGCGTCGGCCAACCATATGGCCTCATCGCTCGTAGTTATGACGTTCACGCAATAATCCGAAATGAGTTGCAGCATCCTTTGCCGCTTATCTTCCGGGGCGTCTTCAAGTTCCTGGAGGACATATTCAGAGGTATACGGCTCGTATTTGCCCTGCCGGATTTCCTCGAACAGCCGCAAGGTATCCTGCCGTTTGTCGGGCGCGTCGTCGGCAAAGACAAAGTTGAAGACGCTGGTTTCGAGGTAGACACGTGGTACCCGCATCGGCGACACCCTCTTTCTTCTTTTTTATTATACGCTATTTTGCGGGAGAAATCAAGAGGAAGTTTTGCATGGAGCATTAACTGTCAATTTCTTCGACGCGGCTGACCACCCTCAGCCTTCTTGGGGCGGACGCATTGAAGTAGTAGACAGAAGCGGATTGGAACTTCTCAGCCCTGCTGTTCTTGGGCAGATCCTTCTGCATCCAAACGGTATACCCAAAGGGCTCCAGGATGGTTTTTATCATCAGTCCTACCGCCTGCTTGGTGAATCTGTCGTCAAGCGTGTTGATATGCTCTTTGGACGGATCGGCAAAAATGTGCTCTATGTTCGTAACGACCGGCGTCAGCGCGGGCTTTCCCGCCCGGCTCGCCTCGATCAGCTGAACGAGGACAAATTCCTGGGACATGAAGTTAAAGGCGTAAAACATATCCTCATCATCAGCGAACTTTTTGCAGTTTGGATTCTGGGCGATAAAATCATCGAATGTAGCTAACACGGCAATCTCCCCTTCGACATCGGCTTTCACTTATGTATTATAACATAACTGAATTGCCATGTCAATGGGCAAATCAAATTAACTGGAGGTGAATCACCTGTCAACAGAACCCCCGCAAAGCACGCCTTCCCCAGCGGAAGACGTACTTATTGACTTTGCCCGGTCGCAACGAAAGTTAGGCGGCGCCGGGCTTATCTACTCCGACCCAAACCAGCAACAGGCTCCCTCGGGCTTCACCGCGGAAACCCGCAAGCGCATCGCCGAATACCTGAAGGACGTACCGCGCAACGAGAAGAATCTCCGCAACGCGATGATCCAAGCCTATATCGTAGGCTCGCGCCTGTGGCGCATCATCCAGTATTTCGTAGGGCTCAGCGACCTGGCCTATCTCGTCGTGCCCTTCCAGATTGAGGCGGAGAAAATCAAGGCCGGTAATTTCACCGCGCACCTCAAGAAGACCACGGACTTCCTGTCAGCCTTCGGCATCCCGCGGACCTTCCGTGAGATACTGACGATCTGCCTACGTGAGGACGTATTCTTCGGCACGATCCGCGAGATTGACGGCGACATCCTGGTTCAACGCCTGCCCTCGGACTGCTGCAAGATAACGTCCATCCGCGGTGACACCTACAACGTCAGCTTTGACTTCAACTACTTCTCTGGCCGGAGCGAATCAAAGCTGGCCTTCTATTCGGACGAGATGACTTCAAGGTATCGGCAGTTCAAAAGCCGCGGCAAGGAATTTCGCTGGCAGGAGCTCGACACACCGGCCAGCTTTGCCATCAAGTGCAACAGTGACATTCCTGATTTCGGCATCCCTCCTTTTTTGGGGGTGCTGCGGGATATCTTCGAGATTGAGGACTACCAGGCGCTCAAACTCGAAAAAGCCGCCATAGATAATTATGCTTTGCTCGTTGGCGAATTTGGGGTGGATGACGGCGGCAACTCCAATATCGACCTGCGCCTGCTCAAGGAGTTCTTTGCCAACCTGCGGGAGGTTGTGCCGCCGCAAATCGCGGCGGTGGCCATGCCCACGCCCATCGAAAAAATTTCGTTTGAGCGGCCCAACGGCGCGGAGCACGATTTTGTCACCGAGGCCGAGGAGCACCTGTACAACAGCGCCGGTGTTTCCTCTTTGTTGTTCAGCAACGCCAAGGCTTCGAGCAACGCCCTGCTGCTCTCTATCAAAGCGAATCAGGCGATCACCTTTGCCCTTGTGGAATCCATCGGCGCGATGCTCAACCGCTATCTGCACTCCAAGCCCTTTGGGAAGAATCTCAGCGTTAAGTTTCTCGACATCAGCCGGTATAACCGCGACGAGATGATCAAGGCCTACTTCCAGGCGTGCCAATACGGCTTCCCGTTTATCTCCCACCTTGCCGCAACGCTCGGCATGACACAAAGCGAAATGGATGGACTGGAAGTCCTCGAAAATGCCGTTTGGGATATCCGGCGGCGTTTCGTGCCGCTGAAGGGTTCGGCTACCCTGGCTGCAGGCGACGCGACAGAAGCTGGCCGCCCCACGCTGGAGACCGGAGAGATCAGTGACAGCGGCGAAATATCTCAGGAGGGCGAGTGAGTAGATGCGCTTCATCTATACGTTTGACGCGGCGACAAAAGATATCCTGATGGAACGGGGGTATGTGCTGCTATACAGCAGCGATTCAAAATGGGTC
>WQTL01000141.1 GCA_009786275.1 Bacillota bacterium
GCGGGCCATCCGCCACGCGATCGAGGTGGCTTGGGACAGGGGCGACGTGGACGTGCTCAGCAGCTACTTTGGGTATACCATCCAGAACCAGCGGGGCAAACCGACCAACAGCGAGTTCATCGCGATGATCAGCGACAAGCTGAGGCTTAAATTGCGGGCGGCGGTGGCGTAACGATTTATTACGCTCCCCCCGGCCCGACGTCTCCTGCGGGAGACGTCTGCCACCCCCCTCTGCGGAGGGGGGTTTTTTGTGCTTGCATATCTCCCAAAAATACGCTATAATGCTATTGATCTCAAGTATTCCGTTTGGAGGGAACCATTATGAAGCATCATCTTATCAAAGCCCTGCTGTCCGCCCTGCTGGCGCTGGCCCTGCTGCTTGGGGGGCTTGCCGTGCCCGCTTCCGCCGCGGAGACAGACACCCCGGTGATCTTCCTGGGGGGCTTCGGCATGGAGCTCTACCTCAACGAAGGCACGCCGGAGCAGACTGGCCTGCCCGCGGGCGCGCTGGGCGGGGACGCGGTGCTCGCCGCGCTGAAGGAGACGCTGCTCTACCCCCTGCGCAACCCCCTGGCCGCGATTTTCTCCCCCAACCACCTGGCCGACATCCTCGCGACTTTTATGATGAGCTGGCTGGGGCTGCTCGCCTGCGACGAAAACGGCGACAGCGTCTACCCGCTCACCAACGATTCCGACGGCGGGTTCTACGGCTATGTGGGCGGCCGGAAGGCCTACGAGTTCAACTACGACTGGCGGCTGGATCCCGTGGCCACCGCGTGGGATCTCCATGACTACATACAGCAGGTGAAGAAAGAGACCGGCAAAGACAAAGTCAACCTTTACGCGCTGAGCTTCGGCACGGTGGTCATCTGCGCGTACCTTGCCGAATGCGGCAAGTTCGGGGACGTGGAGAGCGTGTTCCTCAGCGCCTCGGCCCACGGCGGCCTGCAGCTGGCCGAGGACCTGATCCAGAAGAAGCTCGCGGTGAGCGCCAAGGGGTTTGCGCCCTTCCTGGCCCAGATGATGCCGGCCAACGCGGGCCTGTTCGCCACGCTGGATAAGCTCTGCGTGTTCCGCCTGCTGGAATGGCCGGTGAACCTGATGCTCAAGTGCATCAAAAATAGATTTTACGAGAAGGCGGTCATCCCGCTGCTGGGGCAGATGCCCGCTGCCTGGGCCTTCGTCACGGACGACGCGGTCTATGAGGCCGCCAAAGCGAGCCTGCTGAGCGACACAACGAAATATGCCGGGCTAATTCGAAAAATCGACGGCTACCACTACGGCATCGGCAACCGCACGAACGAAGTCCTAAAGGACGCGGCGGCGAAGGGCATCAAAATCGCCCTGGTGAGCGGCTACGACTGCGCGCCCATCCCCATCGGCGGCACCTTCCTCTACCAGAGCGACTTCATGATCGCCACGAAGGCCTCCAGCGGCGGCGCGGTCTGCGCGGACTACGGCAAGACTTTACCCGCGGGTTATGCCCAAGCCAAGGCCTGCGGGGGCCACAACCACATTTCGCCCGACAACATGATCGACGCCTCCGCCTGCGCGCTGCCCGAGCAGACCTGGTTCGTCAAGGGGCACATGCACCAGTACGAGTACGGCGGCGCGGGGCTCTACCGCTGGTTCCTGGATTTCGACGGCCAGCCGGACGTGCGCAGCGACGAGAGGTATCCGCAGTTCAGGTGACGCCCCCCAGCCGCCTGATTTCGCGCTCCACGGCGTCGATGGCCTCGCCGTCCTCAAAGCCCATGCCGCGCAGCAGTTGCAGCTGGGCCTTGCGCATTTCGATGGCCTTGGCGATATCCCCCAGCTCCTCGTACAGCAGCGCCATGCAAATATACGGGTCGCAGTAGGGCGGCGGCTCTTGCAGGGCCAGCCAGGCCTCGAACTCCCGTATGGCGTCCTCATAGCGGCCCATGAAGATCATGCGGTCCGCCAAAAAGCCGTGGGGCCGCCACTGCCCGGGGTTGTCGTTGACACATTCATGCCACAACGCCAGGGCCTGCTCCCCCTCCCCCCGGGCGTAGGCGATATCCCCCAGCCACATCTTCGCCAGCATGTGATTCTTCACGGCGGGCTGGCGCTCAACGGTCTCCCGCGCCTCCTCCAGCAGGCCGTTGCCGATGAGCTGCGGCAGCAGGAAGCGCCAGCCCTCCTCGTAATCCGGCGCGCGGCGCATGAGCCCGCGGTAATACCGCACCAGCGCCAGGGAGTTCTCCTGTGTCCAGTCCCCGCCGTAGCCGCGCCCCAGGTTTTGCAGAATGCTGTGGCCGCATTTTTTCGCGGGCTCCAGCTGCAGCGCCTGTTTGGCGAACCCCGTCGCCGCCCGGGTGAGCGTAGCGATGCGGGAGCAATACAGGTCCGCCAACTGGAGCCAGGCCTCGTCGCAGCCGGGTTTCCTCGCCGCGATATCCCGCAGCATGGCCTCCGCTGACGTAAAATCGCTGTCGGGGATGTCGCGTGTGTTCGTGATCATGCGCTGGATACGCGCGAGGTGCTCCGTGTCGCTCAGCGAAAACAACTCGTCGATGGTTACGCCGAAGGCCACGGAGATCCCCGGCAGCAGGCCGATGTCCGGGGCCGTCACGCCGGTCTCCCACTTGGATACGGCCTGGGGCGAAACCCCGAGGGCGGCCGCGAGGGCCTCCTGCGTCATGCCGCGCGCCCCGCGCAGCGCCTTGATTCTCAGCCCAAGTTCCTGGTTCATCGCAATTTATGCCCTCCTATTTACGGATTCGCATATAGTATAGGCGATACGGGCCGGAAATGCAAGCGCCGGGTTGGCGGGGCGGCCCGCCGGTTGGTTGCGGCCGATATATGGAGTGTACCGCCCGAAGGAGAGCCGTATGAACAAGAACAGCCTGTCCGACGCGCTATCCGCTATCCTTCAGGATGGCGCGGAAGCCTTTCTGCTCAAATCGATTGCCGGAACGGGCGGCGCTGAACAGCTGGCCGGCTTGATCAACCATTTTTGTGTTGAGCATTTCAACAATCGCGTCTCGGCTTGCCGTTTTGTACGTTTCAGCATGGGGGCTTCATTTGGGTTACAGCTCGAAAACGGGAAAGAGATTTTCTTGAAAATCACTAAGCTTCGCTCTGAAGCATCTGATAACACAGGCTATTCCGCTGAAGAGTTATTCGCTAAGTCGCGCGTGCAAGAAGCCCTTTACAATACAGGCTTTCCTTGCCCCGCCGTGATCCTCCATCCGCTTGTATACCATGGCGCTATTTATACCGTGAACGAATTCGTTGATATCGGCATACAAAAAGACGCCCACGATCCGATGATACGGCGGGCCTCGGCGCAGGGGCTTGCCGAGCTGATAAAGCGATTGAACCCGCCCATCACCACGGACGGATTCAAAGAGGTTGATATATATC
>WQTL01000142.1 GCA_009786275.1 Bacillota bacterium
CAAAACTGCGGTGGACCAGCCGCTCTACGGCGAGGCCGGCAGCGTGGAGGCCCTGGCGAAGCAGGCGGGCGTCACCCTCGCGCCCAGCGATTACGTGAACCTGCTCGACATCGCGGGGGCGCTGTACGCGGGGTTCTACGCCGGCAACGAGAAGTCCTCGATGGACTCCCTGGAGGTGAAGCTGCTGGGGCAGGCGGTCAACGCCACGCTGGTGAACGCCTTCGTGCCCAATTTAGGCCCCATGCGCAGCCTGGCCGCCAAGCGGATTTACGCGCGCACGCCGGGCAAGGCCGTCACGAGGGAGCTCGTGCGCACCCTGGCCCAGGGGATTCTCACGAACTGGTCCGCGCAGGAAGATCTGGACGTCACCTTGGAGCCCTACGGGGCCAAGTGGGACATGAAGGGGAATGCGGCGAAGAACACGGACTTCGGGTTCGCGATGGATGTGATTTGGCAGCTGGGGAGTATGCCGGTGCGTATGATATTCTGATTCTGTAGAGACGCACGGCAGTGCGTCTCCATAGCGCAAAAAGCCGCGCACCGATTTTCACCGGCGCGCGGTTTTGTTTATTCCCGCCCGCCTTGGTAGGGGAGCATGAGCTGTATCCGGTCCGTGAAAATATGCAGGGGGATTTTCTTCGCCGTGATGCGGTTGATCTCCAGCAGCTCGAACAGCGCCTCGCACACGTCGGGGTCCCGGGAGACCTCGTTGAGCATCTTCCCCACGATGTTGGGCCGGATGGCGGAGGCCTTGCCGAAATCGATGGCCGTGGCTTTTTCCGCCGTGCTGGTGATCAGGCTCACCTGGTTCGCGCCCTCCTGCATGATCGCGGAGGTCACCTGCCGCAGGCGGTTGACCACCTTGTTCTGTATCTGCCGTATCATGTTCTGGTCGCGGAAATGCACCTTGCGGATGTAGCAGGAGCCCAGCCGGTAGCCCCACTCCTGCGATTTTTCGGAGACCTCCTGGCGCACCGTCCGGCTGAGGGTGTGCCGCTCCTCCATCATCTTATCCAGGGGCAGGTTGGAAAGGCAGCGCACGGTGGAGTTGCCCACGTTGGCAGAAAGCGAGCCCTTGGGGTCCGTGTTCCGGAAGATGTAGGCCACCGGGTCGTTGATGTACATCTCGTACCACAGGCCGATCCCCATGGGCGCGCCCTCCTCGGAGTTGACGGGCTGGCTGCGGAGGTATTGCTGGTCCAGGCGCAGGTCGACTCTGTAGCGCTTGCCGAGCCAGTTGACGAGCAGGGCCTTGCCGCCCAGCTCCTTCCAAAGGAAGTGGATGCCCGGCTCCTTGATCACGCCCACGACGCTGCCGAACAGGGTGTAGACCACCGCCCGGCGCTCCTGCACGACGGTATAGAACCCGAACAGGCGCAGCAGCCCCAGCAGGAGGTACAGGCCGGCCATGGTGCCGAAGAACCCTATGACTACCATTAAAAATGACATGTTCAGCCCTCCGTCCTGTAGATTGATTTCGTCTGGTCGAACAGGGCCAGCTTCGCGTTTTTCACGTAGGCTTTCAGCGCGTCCGCGCCGCCGTGCCGCTTCAGGGCGTCCAGCTCCTGCGCCAGCAGCTTGATGCCCTCGGTCTCGCTTTCCGCCTTCAGGGTTTCGATCTCCAGCGCGCGCTTGGCCTGCACGATCTTCTGGTCCGCGGCGGCCTGGGCCAGGCTGATATCGGAGGACACCTGGTTGTGGGCGGTATTGATGGCGGCCAGGGCCGATTCCACCTCGTCCGGCGGGTCGATGCCCGTGATGAGCGAGGCCTCCATCACGATGCCGTAGCGGGCCTCGGAGGCGAGGCATTCCCTGTCCATGTGGTCGTTGATGTCCCGCAGGTTCTTGCGCAGGTCGTTGATGGAGATGCTGTCGCCCTGCAGCAGGTCGGCGTTGGCCTCGCGGCCCTCGCCCTCAAAGTTGGCGATGCGCTCCCGCAGGACGGAGACGAAGTAGCCCATCACGTGCGCGATGGGGTTCTTCACGCCGAAGAGGTACGCGTAGATGTTGCGCTCGGACACGCGGTAGCGGATCTGGCCCGAGAGCTCCACGTTCAGCTGGTCCTTGGTGATGGCGTCCAGCACGGTGTTGCCCTTGTTCGCTTTCGGCGATTCGGGATCGAAGGCCATGTTCGAGGTGTGGGTGGCCACGGAAATCTTGTGCACCTTTTGCCAGGGCCATTTGAAATACGGGCCGCCGGGCGGGATCACCTGGAGCTTCGGGAAGCCGTAGCGCTCCCGCTGCTCCTCGTTGAGCGTCGCGGCGAGGTCCGGGTCGTCGGCGGTGGTTCCCTCGATGCGCTTGGCGCGCCCGAAGCTGGTGATGACGGCCCGTTCGTTTTGGTTCACCACGTAGAAGCCGCTGATAACCGCCCGCACGAGCAGGAACAGGAGGGCGCCGAGAAGGAACAGCAGAAAATAGTCCATATGCGTCTCCCTTTCAATTGGCAGGATTGTATTCAGCCAAAGATGTTGATGACGTTCAAAAGGGCTGCGATCGGGTTCAAAACCGACGCCAGAACGTTGAGGAACCGCGCCCGGAGGCTGCCGTCCAGCGTGGGCTCGTACTTCGTGTTGATGGTCAGGCGGTTGTAAAGGGTCAGGTCCGCGCCGTCGTTTTGGAAGGAAACCCCGTTCCAGCGCATCATGTTCACCGCCGTGACGCTGCCGCCCGCCGTGACAAGCATGGGGGATTTCTCCAGCAGGTTGTCCGCGCCGACGTTGACCAGGCGCACACTGCCGCCCTTGCTGACCAAAAAATGCTTCGCGCCGTAGGCGAAGGTGTTGAGCACCACCTGGTTTTCCGCGCCCTCGGCGAGGATGAGGTTCGACATTTTGCGCGTGACGGGGTTGATGAGTGTATCGAACAGCTTCTCCTCCCCGGCGGGCCAGCCCGCGATCTGGAAATCGTGGCGGAAGGCGATGTTGGCGTTCTGCAGGCAGCCCTCCGCCATGCCGTCCTTGCCGCCCACGGCCATGGTGTTGTTGTAGCACACGCCCACCAGCTTCTTGATCAGGTGGCCGTCGCAGCCCCGGAAATCCACGCCGTTGTAGCTGCCCGTGAAGCAAACATTCACGGCATAGACCCCCCGCGCCGCGCCGCGTACGGTATAGTGGAATGGCTTGACGCCGTTGGTAAAAATGTTGCCCGGGTAGACGAAGCGCAGGTTCCGCAGCCCGGCGTTCGCGCCCGCCAGCGTGACGAGCGCCTGCCCGCTGTCCGCTGCGGCGGCAGTGACGGCCTCGCCCCAATCGGCGTAGATCAGCGTGCCCCGGGAGTTGTTGATCTGTTCCCGTGTGGCGGCGCTCCCGCTGCCGCGCAGCTCCACCCCCGCGGGGACGGTGACGGGCTGCCGCAGCAGGTAGCGCCCCGCGGGCAGGTACACCACGCCGCCG
>WQTL01000143.1 GCA_009786275.1 Bacillota bacterium
AAGAAGCTCCTCTGGCCCATGCCGGTGGGGGAGCTGTTCATGGTGGGGCGCACCACGGCGCAGGCCCTGGAGAAGTTCGGCATCCACACCATCGGCGACCTCGCCAACGCCGACGAGGCCTTCCTGCAGCGGCAGTTCGGCAAGGCCAGCGAATACCTGCACAGCGGCGCGAACGGCGAGGACGTCGGTATCGTCGGCTTCGCGGGCGCGGGCGGCCCGACGAAATCCATGGGCAGCGGCATGACCTTCCGCCGGGACCTCTCCGGCGAGGGGGACGTGCGCACGGGCCTGCTCCCCTTGGCCGACAACGTGGCGGTACGCCTGCGGCGCGCAGACGTGAAGTGTACGACCGTGCAGCTGACCATCAAGGACACCGCCCTGCAATCCATTACCCGGCAGAAGAGCGTGCGGCCCACCTGGCTCGCCGCCGACCTGGTGCGGGCCTGCCTGGAGCTGCTGCGCGCCTCCTGGCCGCAGGGCAAGCCCATCCGTTTGCTGACGGTCACGGCGCAGAACCTTATCCCGGCGCGGGAGGCCCCGGAGCAGCTGTCGCTGTTCGAAGCGCCGGGGGCCTCGAAGAACACGGAGCAGCTGGAGCGGGCCGTCGACACCATACGCGAGCGTTACGGCGGCGGCAGCATCCGCCACGGCAGCGCATGGGGGGAGATCTTTACGGAGGACACTTCGGCATAAATTCCCTTGCCGCGCAAGAGGGTGTTGCCTTTCGGGCGGAAGTATGCTATTATAAGCAAAAAGGGGGCGTGCTCCATGAAAAAGCTTACAAAAAGAATCCTTGCGCTCATTTTGATTTTCGCTATGCTGGCCGGCCTTGGGATCGGCGCGCACGCGGTGCCGGATATTCCCGCGCCGCTGGAATGGCTGTGCGGCTTCTTGCAATGCATGATGCGGCCCTTCCGGCGGTCGCTGATTTTCGACCTGAACAAAGCCGGGAAGGTCATCGGCAACAAGTTTTCTGATATCAACATCTGGCAGATGCAGGGCGGCTGGAGCGACAAGCAGCCGGACCCCGCCGCCTTCGCGCGGGCCTACCCCTTCGCCGAGCGCCTGCAGATCATGACCGCCACGGGCGGCAACGAGAGCCGCGACCTGTTCGCCGACCCTCTGGACCGTACGACGCTGACGGACTACGACTTCGGGCCGCTGCTCGCCGCCTGCCGCCACATCACCGCAGTGGGGATGAAGCCCATGATCAAGACGGGGGCCGTGCCGCTGAAATTCTGCGCCAACCCGAACATCGGTACCTTCGGGGTCAACACCCTGCCCCCGGACGATTTCACGCAGTACTACGCCTACATCAAGGCCATCGCGCAGGCCCTTACGGAGGAATTCGGCCCGGAGGAGGTGAAGGGCTGGTCTTTCGGCGTGCTCACGGAGTACGAAAACCGGGACTGGTTCTACATCCCCGGCGCGGACGGCGAGCCCGACGCCGCCGCGACCAGGCAGGCCTACTTCAAGCTCTACGACTACACCGTGGCCGCGCTGCAGGACGCCCTGGGCCGCGAAAACCTGACGGTGGGCGCGCACGCTATGCAGTGCGCCGAGGGGCTCTGGTGTCCCCGGGATTTCATCAACCACTGCGCCAAAGGGGAAAACTACGCCACCGGCGAAACCGGCACGCAGCTGGACTTCCTGTCCTCCTCCTTCTACGACAGCCAGCCGGGCCAGTTCGCCGCTAAGAACCTGGAAAAGAGCATCACCCAGCTGAAAAAGTGGGCGAAGGCCGCGGGGCTCACGGGCCTGCGCTTCGGCGTGGACGAGGGGCGCATCCTCGCCGGCGCGGACGGCAAGGATCTCAGGGCCCGGGTGGTGGCCATGAGCTACCAGGGGGCCGCCGACGCGCGCATGTTCCAAACCATGGTCGACCACGATATCGACTGGTTCGCCAACTGGGACGGCGCAACGAACCTGTGGGACGGCGGCGCGGAGCCCGTCAGCACGCACGTGGCCTATCTGGGCGGCAGCATGAAGAACGACCGCTATATCAAGCCGATGGCATGGGGTATCCCCATGCACTGGCGCAGCCGGGTGAACGGCGTGGGCGGCTACGACAGCGCCGCGAATACGGCGCGTTTCATGGTCTACAACTTCCATCCCGACCCGGACGCCCAAACCGCCGAGCCGCTGCGCGTGACGCTCAAGAATCTCGGGCGCATCAGCGATACCATGGTGACAGTGAGGGAGTACGTCGTCGACGACGGCCACGCGAATTTCTGGCCGCTCTGGTGGGCGGACCAGGCCGCCCGCGGCCTGACTGACGCCGACTACGACTGGTCGAAATATTCCAACCACCCGCTTGAGGTCCTGCTCAAAGCCGAGGACAGGCAGTTTTTCCGGGACAACCTGGAGCGCTACGCGCAGGCGGCCGAGTTGAAATATACCGAGACCCGGGTGCCGGTGGAGGGCGGCAGGATCACGCTGGCGCCGACCTTGCAGCACCACGGCGTGGTATTCTACGAAATAAGCGCGGCGGGGTGAGAAAAATGCCCTTCGATTCCCTCCTGGACGCCATGGAGCGGGACCTTTCCGGCGAGCTGAGCGTGGAAGGCCTGGCCGGGGCCGGGTTCGTCTCCCGCACGCAGCTCTACCGGGAGTTCTACAACGCCACCGGCCACAGCGTAAAGGAATACATACGAAAACGGCGGCTGTCGCGGGCCCTGGCGCTCATCAAGCACACGGACATGCCGCTGCTGGAGATCGCCCAGGACTGCGGTTTCGGCTCCCAGCAGGCCCTGTGCAAGGCGGTGAAATCCGCCACGGGCCGGACCCCGCTGCAATACAAGGCCGGCGGCGAGGAGTACTACTTCCCCGCCGGTGCCGGTCGGCAGGCCTATACGGTCACGGTGAGCGCCGAGACCATCCCGCCCACGCAATGCCTGCGGTACTACGACAGCCGCCTGCAAGGCTTGGAGAACCGCGCCCTGGCGCGGCTCTTCGCCGAACGGCCCGGGTATCAGGGCCGCGTGTTCGGGCGCAACGGGGAGCAGAAGGGCGCGAAGCTCTGCTATGAATTGTTCATCGAGTCGGACAAGCCAGACCGGCCGGCCTTCTCGGGCACCTTCGCCAAAACCGCCTGCCCCAACGACGAAGCCGAAATCAACGCCGCGTGGAACTATCTCTACGACGACTGGCTGAAGACCAGCATGTTCGCGCACAGCGGGCAGCCGTGGTTCGAGGAATACATTCATACCGGCGGGCAGATCAAACGCCTCACGCTCTGCCTGCCGGTGGAGAAACGCCCAGGCTTCCACAAGCTCCGGCTGTCCCGCTGCGGGGACATGCACTTCCTGGTGGCCCGCCGCTCCGGCGCGGACGCGGAGGAGGCCGCCTCCCGGGCGGTGATGGCCTTCTTGGCGGCGCGCCATCCCTCCCTGGCCC
>WQTL01000144.1 GCA_009786275.1 Bacillota bacterium
ACGCTGCAGCAAACCTTTCGCCAGTTGAGAGGCTGCTGCTCCGGGGGAATCCCGGTGACACCCTTGCAGGGGTTAAACTCCGCGCCGCACACGCGGCACTTGGCTTTCTCCGCCATATGCTCCTCCCTTTATTCCAGGCCGATGACCTTGATCTTGTACAGGCTGTCGTTGTTGCCGGCGCAGCCGCTCTTGACGCAGCGTCCCTCGACGTTCTGCACGGTCTGGCTGTCGCCGATATCCAGGGTGAAGGTGCCGGAGACATCCACCTGGTTTGCGTCGATCTGCACGCGGTACTCCTTGCCGCAAGGATCCTTGCCCAGGGCGTCGATCACCCAGCGGTCCGTGGCGGCGTACTTGGTGGCGTCGTTCTCCAGCAAACCCACCTGGGCCGTGCGGCGGTAGGTGACAGCAATCCTGCTGTCGGCGGGGATGTCGGCGGCATCGAACAGCAGCTCCTTCGTGGCCGGGTCGTAGGTGAAGACGCCGGGAGCTACGGCCGCGCCCTGTACTACGTTCTCCAGCAGCACGAAGGCTTTGTTCTGGCCCACAGCGGCGACGCTGGCGATCTCCGCGCCGATGGTGCCCGTCGCGCTGAAGCTGGTCGTTGCGGCGAGCTGGAACCCGCGCTCGAAATAGCTGCCGATGTTTCCGACGTTCGGCGTGGCGACAACAGTATAGGTGACGCCGCCGTCGCCGGTCTCGTAGTACGTTTTCCCGGCGTCAATGACGGTATCGGCTGTTGCGGTGTAGATCACCTTCTCGACGGGGATGAGCACCTCACGCTCCTGAAGGGTGTCCTCCTGCACGGCGTACTTCACCCCCAATTGCGAACCCATGGCGGCGAAGGACAGGAGACCGTTGGAGTAGGAAATCTTGACGCTCTTGCCCTTCTTCAGCGTGCCGATCAGCACGCCGGCCTTGCCGGTCAGGTCGGTGATCTGCTCGTCGTGGGCGATGGAGCACTTCTGCGGCTCCTCGATGACATACTTGGGAATGTCCGTGTTGGGCCGATACCCGGTGATGGTATCCAGCTCGGTGATGAGGATGTTGTCCTCAGCGATGATATGGGGCATAAACTCTCCTTTTTTAGATTTATTGCGGCGGGACCATCCAGCTCATTTCCTGGTTGCTCAGTTCTTTGGCCTTGACCGTGCCGGCGTAACAGCCGATCATGAGATTGTCAAATCTTATCTTGTTGTTAATCTGCCTGATGGACGCGTTGAACTGATAGATGGTCAAGTCCAGCACAGTTTCGTAGGTATAAGGAAATTCAGCAGTGTTGACGGCTGAAACGATCAAGGATTCCAGCGGGCTCAGGACAAGAGCGCTGTCTTTGCGCTCACGTTCGGCGCGCCGCTGCTTGCGCCGTTCCATTTTTATCATGAAGCGCCTTGCTTCTTCATTTGCTGGATTGCGCACGTTTTTCTCTACGCACAAAACGGCACGCAGAAACGTGCAAAGCTTTTCGTGGGCGGCGCTGTCAATGCGTATAGACCCGGCAGCATTCTGAATCACGGTGCTCCCATCCTCCAGTCTGACGGGCGTCAGCTTGGATAAATCGAATTCGCCAAAGATGAGGTGGAATACGTCCGGGCGCTCCCGCTGCCGCTCCTGCAAATCATAGAAAACGATGCAAAACAGGGTGAAGTCGTCCATCTTCATGAAGTCGATCCCCATGTCCTCCAGCTGCACCATGAGGTCGGAGGGCGTGGAGATCACTGCGGAGATGGCGGAGTAGTATTCCTCGTAGCAGCCGAGCACTTCCCGGAGCGTGGGTACGTGAACAGTCAGATGCTCTGAAACAGCGAAATCCCTGGTGTAGAGCAACCCATCAGCCATACCTGCCTCTCCTTCCCCCGCGCAAGTCTCCGTAAGAAGCCGAAGGGCGATTGAAATCCACCGTGGCGTAGTGCAGCAGTTTTCCCCAATGGTAATCAATCGGGGACACACTGCTCAGGCCCATTAGCTCCAGAGGCCCGGCACCGAGGCAGGGACTGCCACTGAGCACGTGGTTGATCTCGCAGACCAGCTTGTCGGGTCGCACGCCGCTGCCTCCAGGCAGGCGCATGAGGCTTTTGTGGCAAAAGGCCCAGACATACACATCTGGATAGAGGATGGTCTTGTTGGGCACACGCCGTATTTCCACGTCGAAACACACGTATACCATGGCTTCTTTGGTGACATCGGGAACATGATTGTAAGGGAACACACGGCTGTAGGGCATTGCCTTGTTGGGACACTCCGCTTCCTTGCTGTCCATGACGAGCGCAACGATTGCCGAGTCACTGCACAGCAGCTCCATGAGCGTGTTCTTGTACAGATAGAGTTCGTCCAGGTTGCTCATAGCCACGCTCCTTCCGGGTTGTTGTCATCGTAGTGGACAGAATCTTTTGGATACAGCGCGGGGTTATCCCGGGCGATAGAGTCAAGGGTGTTGTCCTCGCCCTCGACAACGGTTTCTGTCATGATATACCGATAGATGCCCTTATCCTCAAAGATGTTGAACAGGGTGTTGGGCTTTGTGATGCGGTACGACAGCTTCTCGCCCGCGTCCGGGTCGGCGATGATGAACCGATCCCCGCGCCGCAGGGCCTTGGTGTCGTCGTCTTTTGCCACAGTGACAGCGATGCGTGCCGCGCCGAGCTCCATCATTTCAAAACGGTAGAGCCCCTCCAAATATTTTGTGCCGTCCTCCACAATAGCCCATTTTTCGATCAATCTGCCCTGCGCGTCATACCACCTCAGCTTGTAATTGCATTGCTGCATGAGGCCGGATTCATAGGCTGTGTCGTCGGCATCCACCTGCGTGACGATCCAGTGATTGTCCTTCCAACACACCAAACCGCCGTGGGTGATGTGCTCCCCGGGCAGGGCGCAGAGCTTCTTGACATTGAACTTTTTGGCGAATGCCAGCACTGCCATTTCACGCATCTCGCCGTTGATACACAGCGTGTGGAAGGAGGGATTGTGCCGCAGCTGTACATCCATGCGCTGCCGAAGGTTATGGATGGCATGGTCCCGCGGAGAACCGCCCGGGCCGGATACCCTGTCGGCGAAGTCAGTCCAGATGTCGCTCATACGACAAAATCCCTCCGATCCACGTTGTCGAAGCTGTAGCGGCGTATGGCAGCATGGAAGGTCTCGGACACTTGCTTATGGGCCACGCGAATCTGCTTAAGCAATTCCGCTGGGCTGTACCCATAGAAATCCGTGGTATTGAGCACGTTCTGCAGATTTTCCTGGCGATACAAATAGGTATTCATCCAAGCTACCACCATGCCAGTGGATACAATATCCACGATTTCCCCCAGATGGTTCTCCGGGATGTCCGCCAGAAGCGTGCGCGTGTCATCATCCAGCACCGCGTCCGAAAGGTCATATTTGCACAGCCGGGCGAAGTTGGCG
>WQTL01000145.1 GCA_009786275.1 Bacillota bacterium
TTCCGCGGCGGGGCGCTCGTCAGCGAGAGCTACGGCGGCGACCCCTACGCGCCGCTGCAATGGCGCTGCGCCCACGGCCACGTGTTCGATATGAGCCCGAACCTCGCCCTGCGCGGCGGCCACTGGTGCCCCGAGGAGCTGCCCGGCCCGAAGGACGGCGACTACGCCAACCCCTTCAAGCCCTGGAACTACGCCGCCGAGGCGAAGGTCAACCCCTTTTTCGCCCAGGTGTGGTACCCCCTCCACAGCGCGGACGAGGACGACGTCTACGGCGAGGAGATTTATCAGGGCATGAAAGGCTATGAATAATGCTTAATTCTTAATGCTTAATGAAATAAGAGGCAAACTCCTGCTCTTGTCAGACGCAGGAGTTTGCGCTTTAAATAATTAAGCATTAAGAATTAAGCATTCTTCTTGTAGAACAGCATCGGCACAACGCACGCCAGGGCCGATACCCCCGCGAAGCCGAAGTACGCGAATATCGCGATGTTCTGCGTGCGCACCGGGATCACCCCGGTTTCGTACACCACCTGGGTGTAGCCCGAAAGCCCGACCATCAGCAGCCCGGCCATCACGCACAGCGCGTTGCTCAGCTTGATGGCCATGCTGAGGATCGCGAAATTCACGCCCTCCCGGCGCTGCCCGGTCTCCCGCTGGCGGCGGTCCACGATGTCCGCCGTCATAATCAGCGGGATATAGGCGATGGTACCGAAGAGGAAGGAGCTCACGAACTGCACCAGCATCACCATATAAAGCGCGGGGTTGCCGTAGCGCAGCGGGCTGTCGGCGGGCAGGCTCCAGTAGAAAACGCAAACGGCGGCGGTGAACACGAAAGTGGCGACGTTAAAGGCGATGTGCGTCTTTTTCTCGCCGAGCTTTTTGTTGATCAGCGGCACCAGGGATACCCCCGCCAGGCCCGAAACCGCGCCCAGCAGGCCGGGCAGCCAGGTGGCGTCGGCGGTGGTGTCCAGCTGCATGCCGAGGAAATTCACCTGCCCGATGAGCGCGCCGTTGCCCTGCACCGCCACGATCAGCGGCATGGTGCGGGCAAAGCCGAGGATATAAATCAAAAAGACGATCAGGATCATCTTGTTTTCTTTGAGCTCGCGGAACATCTCGCCCATGGAAATCGCGGGGGCGGGGGCGTCCTGCACCTTCTCGCGGTTACGGAAATAGATCAGCAAATAGCAGCCCGTGCCAATCGCCGTGAGCGCCAGGGCCGTCACCAGGTAGTACAGCCTGTCGGGGTAGTTCCCCGCGCCCTTCACGGCGTTCAGCAGCAGCATGACCACCGTGATGAACACCCCGGGCACCGCCAGCGCCACGGCCTTGAACACGTTCGAAAGCGAGGCCGCGCGGTCGCGCTCCTGAACGTCCGGCGTCAGCCGCGCCAGCATGCCTTGCGAGGGGATGTCCGCCAGGCTCATGGCGATGTTCCACAGCACCGTGGTGAGGGTGATATACGCGTAAAGCAGCGCTTTGCTGCTGAACGGGATAAAGACGAACATCAGCGTGGTCAGCAACGCGAGGGGCGCCGCGCTGCGCAAAATCCACGGGCGTATCTTGCCCTTCTTCGAGTCGCTGCGGTCGATCAGCGTGCCGATGATGGGGTCGCCCACGCAGCTGAGCAGCTTGGCGATGAAGATAATCACGGCGGAGGCGTAGAAGATGTTCGGGTCGAAGCCGGAGTACATCTTGTTGTAGAACTCCGTCTGGAAGTTGTTGACGAAGCCGATGAGCAGCTGCACGCCGAAGATGCCCACGGAATAGAACAGCGTGTGCTTCATGGAAAGGATCCCGCCCGGGTTTTTGTCTTTCTTTTTCAATTCATTTTGCCTCCTGTTTCATGCGTTTGACCACCATGGCCATCGGGAGGAACATCACCAGCGCGACAATCGCCGCGCCCAGGAAAATCCCCGCGTGTGGGACCATCTGCACCGCGCCGAACTCGTCCAGGTAGGTGGGGCCGCTGCGGATGATGCGCGCGCCGAGGAAGGGCCCGGCGGCCATGGGGATGAGCACGAAGAAGATCATCCGTATGCCGTTGAAGTGCCCGCGCTGCGCCTCGGGCATATAGTCGCGTATCGCCGCGTTGAACATGGCCGTCAGCAGGAGGTTCGCGCCCATCATCAGCACGGCGAACACCGCCAGCAGGGGCAAACTCCCGGGGCTCTCCTTCAGGTAGGTCCCGTGGATATACATCAGCACGAGCCCGACAACCAGCGCCGCCCCGGCGGGGAAGTAGAAGCGCCGCTTGCCGTATTTGTCCACCAGCCGCCCGCCCAGCACGCTGATCACCGCCGCGCCCAGCAGCACGATGCCCAGCAAAATGGCGTAGTTCTCCAGCTTCAGGAAGAACTCCAGGTAGATCATCAGGTAGGGGAAGAAAATCTGCATGGAGACGCTGAACACGCACATAAGCGCGAACGAAAGGTAGAGCTGCGGGTTCGCCTTGACGACGCTCGGGCGGAAGCCGTGGAACAGGTCGGTATTCTCCACGGCGAGATCCGGCTTATCTTTGATGAGGAACAGCCCCAGCAGCCCGCACAGGCTCACCGCGCCGCCGATGAGGAGATACAGCGTGGCCCAGTTGCCGTCCTTCGCCAGGAAATCCAGCCCGCCGAACAGGATCAATATCGCCAGCAGGGGCAGCGCGGAGAGCACGCCCTCCGCCCGGCCGCGGGTTTCGGGCACGGTGACGTCCGTCACCCAGGCGTTGAAGGCGGCGTCGTTGGCGGTGGAGCCGAAGAAGGTCATCACGCAGTCCATCGCCACCACGATCGCCACGGTCAGCGCCACGGCGTCCGCCCCGGGGAAGAGCCGCGCGGTGTTCTCCCGGGAAATCAGCGAGAAGGCCATGATGCTCAAGCCCCAGGCCACATACCCCCACGCGATGAAGGGCTTGCGCCTGCCCGCCTTGTCGCTGGCCATGCCCATCAGCAGGGTAGTGAGCGTGGCGGCGGCGGCGCTGGCGGCCACCATCACGGCCACGGCCCCGGGGTCGTAGGTCACGGTTTTGTAGAGGAACACGTTGAAGTACATGTTCTCTATCGTCCAGGCGATCTGCCCGAACAGCCCGAAGAGGACCAGCGCCAGCCAGCCGCGCGCGGGCAAGGCGGGGGAGTTCTTAGCCATAGAATGCCTCCTCTATCGTCGCGGTGTTGGTGTAGAGACGCACGGCAGTGCGTCTCCGCGCAAAAACAGCGCGGTGCGCTACCCCTCCACCCTCGGGAACTGCGCCACCCGTAAATTCGTACACCCATACGGCACCAGCGTAATCGGTTCCGGCTCGCCGCATACGGGCTCTTGCGGATACGGCCCGGCGCTGTGCTTGCGCTCCCGCCAGTTGCGCACCCGCGCGCCAAGCACCCGCAGCTCGACGGGCGGCGCGGCGGGGTCGAAGGGCGTCTCCGGCA
>WQTL01000146.1 GCA_009786275.1 Bacillota bacterium
ACCTGGCGATCCTGGGCGGGGCGGGCCCCATGGGCCTGGGCACGGTGCAATACGCCCTGGGCTGCGGCAGGCGGCCCGGCCTGGTGGTCGTGGCGGACATCGACAGCGCGCGCCTGCGGCGGGCCGAAATGCTCAACCCCCCGGCGAAGGCCGCCGAACAGGGCGTCAAGCTCGTCTATGCCGACGTCTCCGTGCCCGGCGCGGCGAAGGCCCTGCGGGACCTCACCGGCGGCAGGGGCTACGACGACGTGTTCGTCTACGCGCCGGTGCGCCAGGCGGTGGAGACCGGCGGCGCTCTGCTGGGCCGGGACGGCTGCCTGAACTTCTTCGCGGGCCCCACCGACCCGGAATTCAGCGCGGATTTCAATTTTTACAACGTGCACTACGCCGGCGCGCACGTAGTGGGGACCTCGGGCGGGAACACGAAGGACATGCTTGAGGTGATCTCCCTGATGGAGCGCGGCCTGCTGGACCCCGCCGTCATGATCACCCACATCGGCGGCCTGGACGCCGCGGCGGGGGCCACCCTGCGCCTGCCGAAGCTCCCCGTGGGGAAAAAGCTGATCTACACGCACATCTCCATGCCGCTCACGGCCATCGCCGACTTCGCCGTCCTTGGTGAGAAGGAGCCGCTGTTCGCCGCGCTGCACGGGATCGTTGAACGGAATAACGGGCTGTGGTGCGCGGAGGCGGAGGGGTATTTGCTGGAGCATTGCTTGTAGAGACGCACGGCTGTGCGTCTCCATGGCAAAGCAAGCGTTTCATAGGAGACGCACAGCATCTAGCATCAGATAACGAGCGTCCCAAAAATCCAAGCAAATAACGATTTTTCAAGGCAGGCGTTAACGAGGAACTGTATCAACCGGACCCAAAAGCAAAAAATCGCCCTGGCTATACAAGTCCGGGGCGTTTTTGGTCTGTCAGAAGACTGCCCTGCAACCCTTTGAATTATAGCAGAAGGGCATCGTGAATGCAAGCCCAATTTTGAAAAAGTCCAATTTCGGTTGCCTTGACGAACCACGTCCAGATTCACCCGAAGCCCACGATGAACAGAAGAAGAAGGCCATTTGGACGATGTGGATATCCGCAGAATCATTGCATTTCAAGCCAAGTCCCGCGCATTTGCGCAAGGCTGCCCGCAGTGATATAATAGCTGTACGCGAAGGGCTCGGCGGTCATCTGGAAGGTGCGCAGTGGGGCCACGTAGCCAGTCGAACCGGCGTCCGGGTTCTTCGTCTTTTCGCTGCCGGAAACCCCGGCCAGGAGGATTTCCGCGCCGGGTGTGTATACGCTGACGCCGAAGGCCTCCGGCTGCGCGCCCGTGGTCCAGGCGCACCAAGTTTCGGTGTTGGCCGGGTCCAGCGTAAAATAGCACTCCGGTACACCGCCGCCCCAGAAAGGCAGGTCGGCCTTCTGCGTCAACGCGCCGCCCGTCCATGGGGCGGTTCCGTCATAAAAGTTGAACGTATCCAGTGCCGTCACCACGTAAAACGCGGGCATTTCCTGGTGCCGCGCGGGGTGCGTCAGGCCGCTGAAATCCACGAATCGGTCGTCCACCGTGAGGACGCCGTCCTCCAGGGTGTAGGTGTTTTCCATGTAGGAGGGCGTCAGCTCGCCGTCTTTTGACCAGTCCATCGGGCGGCACTTGATGTATATTTGATTGCCGTCCAGCTTGTAGCCCACGAGCTTCGATTTGTTTTTGTGTTGGTCACCGCCCTGCACGGGATTGTAACCCCAATGCGTTCCCATAAAGCTGCCCTGCACGTAGGGCGGCTGGTCGGTGCCGTAGTAGGACTGCTGCACCAAACGCCCCTCATCGGCGCGGTTGAGCAAATTTGTGAACCCTGCGGGCGCGGCCTTCCACGTGAACATATCCAGCGCGCCGCCCCATTGCAGGCTGACACCCACCTGGCAATTGGCGTCCTCCAGCAAAAGGCGCGTGTCCTTCGGCGCTTTCACGCGCTTGAGGGTGACACTCGCAATCGCATAATCGCCGTTGCCGCCCAGCGGAGTCATTTTTAGCTCGCCCGCTTTGTGGCCCAGCTTGCCATCCAGGAAGCCATCAATGAAGCTCCTGAACTCCGTGGGCTCAGAGGCAGCCTCCAAGAAAAATGTCTCCGTAATTTTGCGGCAGCCGATGGAATACGAAAACTCGCCACACAAGCGAACTTCCGAAGTATAGCTGACAACATAGCGATTGAACAGGTCAAGCTCGCAGGTTTCCGGCAACCACCGCCCCAGCGGAAGCAGCAGAGAAATCCCGCTGAGCAGCCAGCACAGCGCGGCTTTGAACCATTGCAGCATAACAAATCCCCCTTAAAATAGCGTCATAATCAGTGCCAGAACAGTCCGCAGCGGGTGCAGCACACCCAGGAGAATTTGCCCCCAAGTATAGCCGAAGCAATCCTCAACCTGCTGCGGCAGGAACTCGAACTCGTCTACGTCCACAGTGCAGGCTTTGCCGAGGGGCGCGTCAAAGCGCAGTTCGATGCGTTTGACATCTTTCAGTAGCATGCTGCTGCCGGGGAGCAAAGGCGTGAAGGCTTTTCCGTAAAGATACAGCTTATTCAAGTCCAGCGTCACCTGCTGCCAGCCGCTGTGCGCCGGGAGCTCCACGCACACGGCGGGGCTGTACCACGTGACGTCATTTGTGAAAAATCGCATGGCGCTGAGCTTCAGCGGCTGATCGCTGGGGTTGCGGACATAGAACGACACGCTTTTTTCGCGGGAATAATCCCCCTGCGCGTTTTCCGGCGCGAGGCCGAAGCAGCCGACGCCATTCTTGTCACGCTCCAGCCGTACCGCGCCTTCGGCAACGCCGCCGGAAATAAAGCTGACCTTCGCGCCGCGCCCGATTGGCTGGAAGGACGGCACGAGACGCGTATCCCACTGCCGCTTCCAAATTTGTTCGAAATCGCAACCGCGCCAGTCGGTGTCGGCCAGATACACCGCGCCGGGCAGCTGCTGCGTGACCAGGGGCGCTGCTGCCAGGGTGCCGCCCGCAAACGCAGCGAAGAGGTTCGCGTTGGTGCTGAAGTGCCCGATGGCATAGGCCGCGCTGACGGGCTCGGGGATGCCCTCGTGCCACACGCGCACCTGGTTTGTGTCTATAATGTCAGCTTTCGCTTCGTGATAATACCCGTCCGCCCCCGCGAGGGTGAAGCCGCGCAGGCGGGCGCTGTCCTTGCTGTAGAGGCCCTCGCCCACCTGCTTGAACGTGAGCAGGACCGCGCCGCCTGTCACTTGGGCTGTTTGCAGCACCGGCGTTGCGAACGACGCGCCGTAGCACAGCCCCTGCGCCGCCAAGGCCAGCTTCTTGCCCACCGGTATTTTGGGATAGGGGTGGATCGGGTGGATCGCTTCGATATAGCTCAGGGAGGGATCGATGTCGGCGCCCAAATCCCAGCTGATGGGCACGTCG
>WQTL01000147.1 GCA_009786275.1 Bacillota bacterium
TGAAGAACCGGCAGTCGTAGCCCTCTTTGGCCAGATACTCCATCGGCGGGCGCAAGTTGTCGCTGATTTCCCCGTCCAGCTCGCTGGCGAACAGCACCAGCCGGGGATTCATCTTCCGCAGCCGCCCCAGCCGATACACCGGGGCCCACACCAGTTTTAGAATCGCCCACCGCACAATCGCTTTCACAGCGCCCCTCCCCTCATACGTATGGAATAATTATAGCACAAGCCGCAAAAAAATGCAAATTTTAATTTGAGCTAAACAGCATTCTTTCATTCAATGCCCGCTTCCCACCTAATCCCCCAGGCTCCCTCTCGTAGAGGGAGCTGTCACGCTCGGCGTGACTGAGGGTGTATCGCGAAGCGACGTCACTCCAAATTTTCCTCCCATTTTCACCCCCGCCATATTGTTTCCACATCAAATCATGCTATAATATAAGCTCAGAAACAATAGGAGGGTCCCCCATGTACCAAATCCTGTTCGTGGACGATGAAACCGCCATACGCGAGGGCTTCGCGGAATACGCCGGGTTCCTGGGGCACGAGGTCACCCAGGCGCGCGACGGCATGGAGGCCGTGGCCCTGTGCCGCCAGAGGGATTTCGACGTGGTCGTCCTGGATATCATGATGCCGCGCATGGACGGCTTCACCGCCTGCAAGGAGATCCGGCGCGAAAAGGACATCCCCGTGCTGATGCTCTCCGCCCGGGGGGAGGAATACGACAAGCTCCACGGCTTCGACCTCGGGATCGACGACTACGTCACCAAGCCCTTTTCCCCCAAGGAGGTCATCGCCCGCCTGAACGTCATCGTACAGCGCCGCCGCGCGGCGAAGAACGCGGCGGCCCGCGGCCCGGGCGAAAACGAAATTTACCGTTTCGGGGGTCTCGTGGCCGATGTCACCGCCCGCATCGTCGAGACCGACGGCACGCGTCTGGAGCTCACCCCCAAGGAGTACGACCTGCTCTTCTTCCTCATGCGCAGCCGCAACATCGCGCTCAGCCGCGAAACCCTCCTGCGCGAGGTCTGGGGCTACGACTTTTTCGGCGAGGACTCCACCGTCAACACGCACATCAAGGTCCTGCGCCAGCACCTGGGCGAATACGAGCGCCACATTGTGACCATACGGGGGGTGGGGTATCGCTTTGACGCGTAAACAAAATAAGCCCCCCTCTATAGAGGGGGGTGGCGCGAAGCGCCGGGGGGTGCGCAGCCTCGTCACCCAGAGCTGGCTCTGGCTCACGGGCTTCAGCGTATTCATCTTGGGCGTTCTGTGGGTGCTGCAATTCGCGCTGTTCGCGCCCTTCTACCAGTCCCTGCGCCGCCGGGAGATCGTGCGGGCCGGGCGGGAGATCGCGGCGGTATTCGAGGGCGGGGACGACTTCGCCCGGCTGCGGCAATACGCCTTCAACCAGAACCTGCGCATCATGCTCATCGATGCCGAGCGCTGGATCCTCGGCAATTACGACGGCTTCGGCACGCTCTTCAGCGTGGGCGGGGGCCGCATCCTCGTCACCCCCGGGGAGCTGCAGCGCTGGCAGGCCTTCCTCGCCGGCACGGGGGACAAGGAGCTGTCCTACATCGTCACCGACGACCCCGGCGGCGGGCGCGCGGTCTACATCGCGAAAGTCGCCCCCAGCCCCAGCGGCGACCGCTTCCTGTACGTCGGCAGCCCCATCCCCCCCGCCGACGCCACGGTCTCGGTGATGGCCAGCCAGTTCGTCATCATCACGGCGCTGCTGCTGCTGCTCTCCGCGGCGATGGCCTGGCTGCTGTCCAAGCGCATCTCGCGGCCCATCCTGCGCCTGACGAGCTCCGCCAAGGGCCTCGCGCAGGGCGAGTTCAAGGCGCAAAACGCCCCCGGGGACTACGCCGAAATCGTGGAGCTCACCGACGAGCTCACCCGCGCCACCCGGGAGCTCTCCAAGGCCGAGGGCTACCGCCGCGAGCTCCTGGCCAACGTGTCCCACGACCTGAAGACCCCCCTGACCATCATCAAGTTCTACGCCGAGCTCCTGCGGGACGTCTCCGGCGGCGACCCCGCAAAGCGCGAGGCCCACTGCGGCAAGATCATCGAGGAAAGCGACCGCCTGGCCGAGATGGTCAACGAGCTCCTGGAGTCCTCCAAGCTTGCCCAAACCCAAAGCATAGAGCTCGCCCCCCTGCGGCTGGACACCCTCCTGCGGGAGACCGCCGACCGCTTCAGCGCCCTCCAGGAGCGTGAGAATTTCCAGTTCGACCTCGCCGTCGAGGACAATGTCACCGTCCGGGGCAAAAAAGACCTGCTCGAACGCGCGGTGTACAACCTCATCGCCAACGCCGTCAACTTCGCCGGGGAGGACAAGCGCGTCTGGCTGCGCCTCTATACCTTTGAAGCCGAGGGCGCGAAGCTCGCGCGCGCCGAAATCGCCGACGCCGGCCCCGGCATCCCCCCTGAGGAGCTGCCCCACATCTGGGAGCGCTACTACAAGTCCGCGCAGCCGCACCGCCGGGGCGTCACGGGCAGCGGGCTGGGCCTCGCCATCGTGAAGGCCGCCCTGCGGCTGCACGGCGCGCGTTTCGGCGCGGAAAGCGAACCGGGCCGCGGCAGCTGCTTCTGGTTCGAAATGGAGGCATAAACTGTGGGGGCGGCGTGTCAGCCGCCCGCCGTGACGCAACAACAAACCAACCCCTCTCACCGAGAGGGGCTTTTGTTATTCATTCCATTCATTCCTCGCCTATTGCCACTTCGTCTGCCTCGTCCTCTTCTTCCTGTTTCACCGCCGCATCTTTTCCCTTCACCCACGCCCGCCCCGCGCAAAACACCATGATAAACAGCGCCATCGCGGGGTCGCACCATTCCGTCGGGGCGTCCTGGGGCGCGTCGAAGCCCTGCACGGTGTACACCACGAAGCGCGGCACGAAGCACACCAGCCCCAGCACCGCGGCGGGGATCCCCGCGGCCAGCACCACGGCGGCCTTGTTCGTGTCGTGCACCCCGCCCACCGCCTGCGCGAAGGCCAGCGAAAACAGCATCAGCGCCGCGAGCATCGCCAGCCCCAGAAATAAGTCGGACACGCGCAGATAGGCGATCGTGCGCGAGAACCTGCGCAATATCCGGCACACCGCCCACACGAAGGGGGCCAGGGCCGCCGCCCGGCTGATGTAAATCTCCTTCCCCGGCAGGAAATCGAGGGCCGCCAGCTCGCCGAAGAACAGCGCCCCCACGATGCCCGCCAGGCACTCGAACACGCAGGCCATCGCGCCGGAGCGGATATAGTACTGCATCACGGAGGAGGACTGCCCCTCCAGGCCGTCCAGGAACGCGTCGCCCGTGCCCTCGCCCGAGAACAGCCGCAGCGCGAAGCGCATGGCCGCGATGGCGTCCCATATCAGAGCCGCCGCCGCCAGGGCCGCCGCGATGCCCTCCGCCGCGCGCCGCCGCCGGGTGAGGTCCAG
>WQTL01000148.1 GCA_009786275.1 Bacillota bacterium
GGAGGCGAGCCCCGGCACGGCCTCGAAGTACTACACCGTCAAGGACTGCCACGCCTGGGGCGACGACGCCTGGCTCAAAAAACGCGGGCGGGCGGACGTCTACGCCTCCCCCATGAGCGTCTACGAGGTACATCTCGGCTCGTGGCGCAAATACCCCGACGGCGAGCCCTTCAGCTACCGCAAGCTGGCCGGGGAGCTCATCCCCTACGCCAAGGACCTCGGTTACACCCACCTGGAGCTCATGCCCGTGACGGAGTACCCCTTCGACGGCAGCTGGGGCTACCAGGTGACGGGCTACTTCGCCGCCACCTCGCGCTACGGCGAGCCGAAGGACCTGATGTATTTCATCGACCAAGCCCATCAGGCCGGGATGGGCGTGATCCTGGACTGGGTGCCCGCGCACTTCCCGCGCGACGCCGGCGCCCTGGCGGAGTTCGACGGCGGACCCTGCTACGAATACGCCGACCCGCGCCGCGGCGAGCACAAGCAGTGGGGCACCAAGGTGTTCGACTTCGGCAAGCCCGAGGTGCGCTCCTTCCTGATCTCCAGCGCGATGTTCTGGCTGGACTACTACCACGCCGACGGCCTGCGCGTGGACGCCGTGGCCAGCATGCTCTACCTGGACTACGGGCGCGAGAAGGGCCAGTGGGCCCCCAACGCCAAGGGCGGCAGGGAGAACCTGGAGGCCGTGGAATTCCTGCGGCAGCTGAACAAGGCCGTGTTCGAGAAATTCCCCGGGGTCGTCATGGCCGCCGAGGAGAGCACCGCCTGGCCCCTGGTCACCAAGCCCGTGCACGACGGCGGCCTGGGCTTCAACTTCAAGTGGAACATGGGCTGGATGAACGACTGCCTGCGCTACTTCTCGCTGGACCCCGTCTACCGCAAGGACAACCAGGGCAGCCTGACCTTCTCGTTCCACTACGCCTTTTCGGAAAATTTCATTTTGCCCATCTCGCACGACGAAGTCGTCCACGGCAAGTGCTCGCTGCTGAGTAAAATGCCCGGGGACTACCAGGAGAAATTCGCGGGGCTGCGCTCGTTTTTGGGCTACATGTACGCCCACCCGGGCAAGAAGCTGCTGTTCATGGGGCAGGAGTTCGGGCAGTTCATCGAGTGGAACTACGAGCGCGAGATCGACTGGCTGCTGCTGGACTACGAATCCCACCGCCAGCTGCGGGATTTCACCCGCGCATTGAATATCTTCTATAAGCGCAAGGCGGCCCTTTGGGAGGTCGAGGACAGCTGGGAGGGCTTCCGGTGGATCTCCGGCGACGACAACGCGAACTCCGTCGTCGCGTTCCGCCGCATCGATAAAAAGGGCAAAGAGCTGCTCTGCGTGTGCAATTTCACGCCCGTGACGCGCACGCCCTACTGCATCGGCGCGCCGGCGGAGGGCACGTATAAAGTCGTCTTTTCCACGGACGATAAGAAATACGGCGGCGCGGGGGCGTGCCGCAAGAAGACCTACCAAACCCGCGAGAAGCCCATGCACGGGTTGCCGTGCTCCCTCGAGCTGACCCTGCCGGGCTCAAGCGTGATGTATCTGGAGAAAACAGAGCCGAAGGAGGTGCAATGAAATGTCTGAATTTCAAGCAAGGACCTGCGACCTGGTCATGCGCATTCCTGAAGACAAATTAAAACTAATCTTTCAATTGCTTTTTCAAACCGTGCTCAACAGCGAGGATTTTGAAAGCGACCTCGCATATTTCAAATCCATTCCCGGCTACCTGGAAAGCCTGGACGCGGCCGCGAACACCCCATGGGAGGAATGCCTGACGGAAAGCGAAGTGAATTGGTGATGTGGGAAATCAGATATACCGCCCAAGCCGCTAAGGATATCCCAAAACTACAAAGCACCAATTTGGCCATCAAGGCGAAGGAATTGGCGGATGTCATACGGGATAATCCCTTTCAGAATCCCCCGCCCTATGAAAAATTGCAGGGCTATCACCCTGCCCGCTATTCCCGGAGAATCAACCGGCAACATAGATTGGTCTATGAGGTTGACATTGAACTGAAGAGAATCAAGATTCTCCGCATGTGGACACATTACGAATAAATTGATTACCGCACATAAAGTGGAGAAGCAGCCTTGAACATCGCCGAAAACATCCTGAAGCACAACCTGCGAAACGTATATTTCCTCACGGGGACCTGCCTGGCCGGTAAAACCACCATGTCGAAGGCTTTGGCCGAAAAGCACGGGCTGATCCTGTTCAACGATAACTGGCATGAAGATCATTTTCAAGTATTCCGGTCCATCTGCACGGAGGCGTACCAGCCGGTTTCGGCCCGAAAAAAAGAGACCACCGACTGGGAGGCCTTTTTCGGCCGGAGCGCCGAGGAATTCCTGGCCGCCAACGCGGGCCGCCACGAAAACGACGAATACCTGGAGTTCGAGCTCATCGAGTTGATTAAGCTGGCGCAAAAGGGCAGTGTCATCGCGGATATCAGCGCGCCCATCGAATTGCTGACGAAAATTTCCGACTACAACAGAATCGCCTGCATGCTGGCGTCCCCCGAACTGGTCACCTGCGAAAACTACGGCAAACGCGGCGACCACAAGGAATTCCTGGAATGCATCCTATCGTTAAAAGACCCGGAGAAGAAAATCGCGGTGCAGGACGAGCTGTTCCGAATCGGCGTGGAAAAAACATACGAGGAAGCCCGCAGGCATCGTCTTTTCAGCATTGTGAGGACCGGCGAGAGCACGGTGGAAAGCACCCTGCGATTGCTGGAAGAGCATTTTGGGTTCGTATAGATTACGGAAAGCAGGAGAAGCACATGGAATCCATTATCATCAATACCTCATCCCTGCCAAGCGAGGCACGGAAGTATTTTCACACCCGCAAGGTGGAGATGCAGGAGCGCGACGGCGGCGTATTTTTTACACCGGTGGAGCCGCCAAGCCTTTTGGGCATTGCCGCTCACAGCCCTGTGACAACTGAACTCTATTTTAAACACCAAGCCGAGGAAAAAAGGCTGGAGGGTTGATTTGCTCCACGGCGGGCCAATGGCTCGCCCTATTCAAAATGCGCAATCAACATTCATCTAAAATCTAATATCCAACATCTAAAGTCTAGATTGGGGTGTTCCATTTGTCGCAAAAACAGGAGTGCATCGCCATGCTGCTGGCCGGGGGCCAGGGCAGCCGTTTGGGCGTGCTCACGCATTCCATCGCCAAGCCCGCCGTGCCCTACGGGGGAAAATACCGCATCATCGATTTCCCCTTAAGCAACTGCGTCAACTCCGGGATCGACACCGTGGGGGTGCTCACGCAGTACCAGCCGCTGGAGCTCAACGACTACCTGGGCAACGGCCAGCCCTGGGACCTGGACCGGGCCAACGGGGGCGTGCACGTGCTCTCGCCCTACCAGCAGATCACCGGCACGGCGTGGTACAAGGGCACGGCCAACGCCATCTACCAGAACATCCCCTTCAT
>WQTL01000149.1 GCA_009786275.1 Bacillota bacterium
CTTTCAACTTCTCGATGCGCTGCTTGTTATCCATACCTCCTATTATAGCACATCTTGCCGGGGTTGGCAAGGTTTTGGAACAGGTCTAATGATTCATGCGTTTTGTTTTTGCCGGAGACGCACTGCCGTGCGTCTCTACATACTTACAGCACGCTATTCAAGAACTGCCTCGTCCGTGGGTTCTCCGGGTTGGTGAAGAGCTTGTCCGGCGGGGCCTCCTCGGCGATTTTGCCCTCGCACATGAAGAGCACGCGGTTGGCGGCCTCCCGGGCGAAGCCCATCTCGTGGGTGACCACCAGCATGGTCATGCCGCTGTGGGCCAGGTCCTGCATCACGCCCAGTACCTCGCCCACCAGCTCCGGGTCCAGGGCGGAGGTCGGCTCGTCGAAGAGCATGATGCGCGGCTCCATCGCGAGCGCCCGGGCGATGGCCACCCGCTGCTGCTGCCCGCCGGAAAGTTTTGCGGGGTAGGCGTCGGCTTTCTCCGAAAGCCCTACCTTTTGCAGCAGGTCCCGCGCCAGGGCCTCGACCTCCTCTTTGGGACTTTTCTTCACCTTCACGGGGGCCAGCATCACGTTTTCCAGCACCGTCTTGTGCGGGAACAGGTTGAAGGACTGGAACACCATGCCCATCTCCAGCAGCAGGGCCTTGTACTGCGCGGGCTCCGCGCGGGCGACGGTGGCGTTCTTCTCCCTGTGCAAAAAGAGCTGCTCCTCGATGAAAATTTTGCCCGAGGCGATGGGCTCCAATTGATTTAGCGCGCGCAGCAGGGTGGACTTCCCCGCGCCCGAAGGCCCGATGACGCACACCACCTCGCCCGGCTCCACCGTGAGGCTCACGTCGTTCAGGACCTGCAGGGGGCCGAAGTTCTTGTGGATATTCTCCATACGGATCAAGCTCAATCACAGCACCTCCTTTACAGATGAATGGAAAATCTCTTTTCCAGCCGGTTGAAGATAAACGTAAAGACCCCCGTGATGATCAGGTACAGGATCATGGCCGGGATGTACACCAGCACCGAGGCGCTGGAGCTGGAGATCGCGCGCGTGGCCTGGGTGAGGTCCGTCAGCGCGATGACCGCCACCAGGGAGGCGTCCTTGAGCACCATGATGAACTCGTTGGCCACGGGGGGGATCAGCCGCCGGATGGACTGGGGGATGATGATCAGGCGCATGGTCTGGCTGTAGCTGAAGCCCAGCGCGTGGGAGGCCTCGAACTGCCCCTTATCGATGGACTGGATGGCCGCGCGGATGATCTCGGCCACATAGGCCCCCGTGTTGAGCGCGAAGGCGATGAAGGCCGCCGTGAATTTGTTGTTGATGGCGAGATCCGGGCTGATGTAGGGCAGGCCGTAGTAGATGAAGAACAGCTGCATGAGCAGCGGCGTGCCCCGGAAGAAGAAGATATAGGCGCTGCACAGGCGGCTGAGGGGCTTGAATTTCGAGATCTTGCCCAGCGCCAGGAAGATGCTCAGCACCACGCCCACCAGCACCGAGGTGATGGTCAGCGCCATCGTGATCTTCGAGCCGTCCGCCAGGGCGGGCAGCCACAGCGCGATGTTGGCCACGGCCGCTTTGCCCTTCTGGCGGCTGAGCAGGGCGGCCTTGGGCTTGGCCTCCGGCGTCTTCAGGGTGGCCTTGGCGCGCTTGAGGGCGTCTTTGTCCGCCTGGGTGGGCTTGTCCGCGGGGTTCCCGCTCTGCTTGAACTTCGCCTGCTTGAAGTCTATGTTGCGCTGGGCGGCGTCTACCCCGGCCTGAAGGGCCTCAATCTCGGCATTCAGCTCCGGGTCGATGTCCGCCCGGATGATCTTTCCGGCGAAGCCGAGGAAGGTCCAGGCCTCGCCGGTGTAGACGTTGCGCCCGCGCACCGCGCCGAAGACCAGCAGGTTGGTCTCGGAAAGGGCGTAGCGCTTGGGGCCGCAGGCATCGACGAACTCCCGGGGGATGCCGCCGCGCAGCTCCTGCATGGGGGGCTTGAGGAAGCCCAGGGCCACGCAGGCCAGCAGCAGCACCGCCGCGAGGATGCAGCCCACCCGGTGCGCGCCGAAGGTGGCCAGCAGGGACGCCTTGAAATCCCGTTTTTGTTTTTCAGCCAAATCAATCATTCCCGTCCGTTAAATTACAGGGAAAACAGGAGGCAGGGGCTTATGCCTGCCTCCCGGGTATCGTGCGCGGTTCTCAGTTGACGCGGCTCTTGTCCAGGCCCCAGTCCAGGCAGATTTCATCGTACCGGCCGTCGGCCTTCAGCTGCGCCAGGGCGTCGTTCACGGCCGCGAGCAGGTCCGCGTTGCCCTTCTTCACAGAAATGCCGAACAGCTCGGGCTCGTCGCCGTCCGCGAAGGACTGCACCCAGGTAATCTCGAACAGCTCGGGCTCGTTGGCCACGTAGTCGTCGGCCACCACGCTGTCGCACAGCACGCAGTCCACGCGCTTATTCTTCAGGTCGCCGAAGCAGTCCATCACCTTTTCGTATTCGTTCACCTTGCAGTCCACCGCGCCGGTCTCGCGCAGCTTGTTGAGGAACATGGTGGAGGTGGTGGCCTTCTGGTAGGCGACGTTCTTGCCGTCCAGCTGCTCCGGTGCGGTGATGGGGGTCTCGCCCTTGCGCACCACGATGGCCTGCCAGTTCTCGATGTAGGGGTTGGAGAAATCGACCTTCTGACCGCGCTCGGGGGTGATGGTCACGGCGGACATGACCACGTCGTACTTGTTGATGCCCAGGCCGTCCAGGATGCCCTCGAAGTCGGTGTTCTGGAACACGACATTCAGCCCCAGGACCGTGCCGATCTCCTTGGCCAAGTCGATGTCCAGGCCGATGGGGGTCACGCCGTCGTCGGCGAACATCTCGAAGGGCGGGTAGCCGATTTCCGTGCCGACGGTCAGCGTGCCGGGGACGATCAGCTGCAGCTCGGCGCGCTGTTCGTCGGTGGTGCTGTCGATGGGGTCGGGGTCGGCTTTGGCGGTGCAGCCCGCGAAGAGCAGCGTGGTCAGGGCGATGGCGCAGAGTATCGCGAGAATGCGCTTCATGGGTGGTTCCTCCCTGTTTATTTTAGTAATAGGGCGAGCCGGGTTGCCTGGGCGGCCCGCTTCAACTATTTTACAAAATCCGCGCGGGTTTGTCAATCGCTTTTGCGGATTTTCGGATTTATTTTACAATAAACCTCCACTCCCGCTTTTGATCCTCCTCGCTCGCATACCCAATCCCCACCCGTGGCCCGGTGAGTATCGCAGCGGGCACAAACCCGTCGTCCTCCAGCCACAGCAGCTCTGAAGTGCGCAAATCCACCTCATTCAGCGCCCGGTCGATGGACATGGCTTTCGTCACGCGCCCGGGGCCGGGGCTGCCCTCCACCCCGCGTATGAGCGCCGCCTGCGGCTGGCCATCCCCGCCGGTGACAATATTGAGCAGATTGTGCATACCATAGCAGAGATAGACATAGCTGAACCCG
>WQTL01000150.1 GCA_009786275.1 Bacillota bacterium
CTGTGCGGTGACGCGGAATTGATTCTCCTCGCGGGTCGGCACGGGCACGGGCACGCCCCCCGCCATTGTCACGCAGGGCTTATACGACACAAAGCAGGGCTCGGCCACGAGGACCTCGTCGCCTGGGTTCACAATGGCGCGTATCGCGAGGTCGATGCCCTCGCTGGCCCCCACGGTGACGAGCACTTGCCCCGCGGGGTCGTAGCGCAAGCCGTATTGCGCCTCCATATAGCGGCTGATCTCCCCGCGCAGCTCCAACATGCCCGCGTTGGAGGTGTACATCGTCCTGCGGCGCTCCAGGGAGAAGATGGCCTCCTCCCGGATGCGCCAGGGCGTGACAAAGTCCGGCTCCCCCACGCCCAGGGAGACCACGCCCCGCATGCCGGAGGCGATGTCGAAGAATTTCCGTATGCCGGAGCCGGGCAGCCCCGCGATGGTTTTCGCGACGTAGCTCATGGCGAGATGATCATCCTCTCGTCCCCGCCGCCCGCTTCGCCGAACAGTACCCCGTGGTCCTTGTATTTTTTCAGCACGAAGTGGGTGGCGGTGCTCAAGACCGACTCCAGGGGGGAGAGCTTGTCGGACACGAAAAAGGCGATGTCCTTCAGCGTCCTGCCCAGGATGAGCACAGTCAGGTCGTAGCCGCCGGACATGAGGTACACGGCCTTGACCTCGTCGAATCTTGCGATCCGTTCGGCAATTCGGTTGAAGCCCTCCCCGCGCGAGGGCGTGACCTTCACCTCGATGAGGGCCGTGAGGTATTCGCTGTCGGTCTTCTCCCAGTTGACGAACGCGCCGTAGCCGCAGATGACCTGCTCGCGCTCCATTTCGGCGATCTCTTCTTTGACTTGGCCCTCTGCCGCGCCTAAATACACGGCGATCTCCTGTGCCGAAAGCTTGCCGTCGCGCTCGAGCAGGGATAGGATGTCCTTGCGCATATGATGCCTCCTGATGAATGGGGTACTCTTTTTATAACACAGAGGAGGGGAAAAGTCAAGAAACTTTCCCTTGCCTTTTCCCCCGCCGTCCTATATAATAGTATCCGTTACAATTTATTCTGCGAACGAGGAGGATCCCACCATGCAAAAAATCCGCGCGGCATTTGTCGGCACAGGCGGCCGTTCCTGGACCCATATCGAGCGGCTGAAGGACTTCGAGGACGTGGAGCTCGTGGGCTTCATGGACGTCATCCCCGAGCGGGCGCGGGAAAAGCAGGCGCGCGCGGGCCAGGGCAAGGCCTACGAGGGCTTCATCGAGATGCTCGAGGACGCCAAGCCCGACGTACTGTATCTCTGCGTGCCCCCCGCCGAGCACGGCTATATCGAGCGCGAGGCCATCGCCCGGGGCATCCACCTGTTCATCGAAAAGCCCATCGCGCTGAGCATGGCGCTGGCGGAGGAGATCTGCGCCCTGGCCAAGGCCAAAGGGATCGTCACCTGCACCGGCTTCCAGGACCGCTATCTGGATTTCATCCCCCAGGCAAAGAAGTGGCTGGCGGGCCGCAAGGTGGGCCTGGTGGACGGCGCCTGGGTGGGCGGCCTGCCCGGGCCCCCCTGGTATCCGAAATACGCCACCTGCGGCGGCCAGCTGCTGGAGCAGAACATCCATATCTTCGATATGCTGCGCTTCCTGCTGGGCGAGCCCGCCTCGGTCTACTGCGCCGGGGGCCGCGGGATCATCGAAAAAGAGGGCTACGACCTGCACGACTACTCCTCCGCGGTGATCACCATGCAAAGCGGCGCGGTGGCGTCGATCTTCTCCGGCTGCTACCGGGGCGGCGGCGCGCCTGGCTTCCCCAACGGCATGAACATCCACTGCGAGGACTGCACCATCCGCTACTACCTGCGCGACAGGGTCACGTTCGATTCCCGCGGCGAGAACGTCACCTACTGGAAGCGCGGCGAGGACTGGCAGACCGTCATGGCCCGCACCTTCATCGACGCGCTGAAGACCGGCGACACCTCGGCCATCCTCTCCCCCTACGAGGACGCCATGAAGACGCTGCGCCTGTGCCTGGCCTGCAACGAATCCCTGGAGACGGGGAAGGTTGTGGAGCTGTAATATGACCCACATCCCACGCCCCTTCCTCTTGGGCACCGACTGGTGGACCGACGTGGACGACGTTGTCGCCCTGCGTGTGCTTGCCCACGCTCACAAAGCGGGGAAGATTGCGCTCGAAGGCGTGTGTATCAACGCCTGCATGGCGTATTCCTGCCCGAGCGTCGACGCCTTCCTGCAGAATGAGGGCCTCCCCGGCGTACCCATCGGCGTCGACCGCGAGGCCACGGGCTACGGCGGGAAGCCGCCCTACCAGAAGCGCATGGCCCAAAGCCCGGGAAATCACAGGACGAACGACGAATGCCTCGACGCCGTGCGGCTCTACCGGCAGACCCTGGCCCGCGCCGAAACGCAAATCGAGATCGCGGAAATCGGCTTCTGCCAGGTGCTCGCCGCCGTGCTGCGCAGCCCGCCGGACGAGTTCTCCCCCCTACCCGGGCACGAGCTCCTGCGGCAAAAATGTAAGCATATCTGGGCTATGGCGGGCAGGTGGGACGCCCCGGACGGCGGCTACGAGTACAACCTCAGCCACACGGCGCCGAACTGCCGCGCGGCCAGCGAGTTCTACGAAAACTGCCCCGTGCCCGTGACCTTCCTGGGCTTCGAGGCGGGCCTGAACGTCATCACCGGGGACGTCCTCAAGGGCCGGGACGACATGCTGGCCCGCGCCCTGAAGGACCACGGCTCGGAAAACGGCCGGCACTCCTGGGACCCCATGCTGGCGCTGCTGGCCCTCGCCGGCGAGCCGGAACAGGCGGGCTACCGCGCGGTATACGGCCAGGCGAAAATCGACCCGGCGGACGGCAAAAACACTTGGATCGCCGACGAAAACGGCAGCCAGCGCTATGTAATCAAAACCCGCCCGGACCGCTTCTACCGGGACGCCATTCACGCGATGATACTATAGATTTGGGGCATTAAGATGAATTTAAAACTCATATGCAGGCGGCTGAAATACCGCCTCTTCAAAAGGAGGAAATGCATGTTCACGTTATCCTGTTCCGGCGGCTGGGTGCCCGGCACCTATGCCGAAAAGATCCGCGCGGCCGCGGCGCTGGGCTACAAGGCCATTGAGCCGCTCTCCTGGTTCGGCCAGGATTTAGAGGCCGCCCGGGCCGCCAGCGACGAGACCGGCTGCTACATCTCGGGCATTATCGTGCAGTCGGCCGACAAGGCCGTTTCGGAGCTCATGAAATGGACCCACGGCATCGTCCACGAGGACGCCCGCGAGGCCTTCGTGCAGGCCATGGGGGAGACCGTCGCGGCGGCGCGGGCCATCGGCTGCACGACCATCGTCGTCACCACCGGCAACGAGCGCAGCGACGTTTCCAGGCAAGTGCAGCACGCGAACGTCGTCGCCGCCCTGAAGGCGGCCCTGCCGGTCATCAAGGGCACGGG
>WQTL01000151.1 GCA_009786275.1 Bacillota bacterium
GTGCGCGGGGGAGCTATAGCACATTCTCTTCCAGCCACCTTGCCACGCCGTCCTCCTCGTTCGAGCCGCAGGTGTACCCGGCGGCGGCCTTGACCTCTTCGGCGGCGTTCGCGACCGCCACGCCCGCGCCGCAGTTGGCCAGCATCTCCACGTCGATATTCGCGTCGCCGAAGGCGGCAATCTCATCTGTGCCGATGCCATAATGCGCGGCGATGGCCTTGACGGCGTTCCACTTCACAGCGTCGCGGTTGGCAAAGCGATACAGATCCTCGCCGCGGTAGCGCAGCATGTCGCACATGGGATAATGTGCGGCTATTTTTTCGACGGTGGCTGGGTCCGCGGCGCTCACGGTGATTTTCAGGTAGGCGTGGCCGTAGTCCCGCGAAAAATCGGCGTATCGGTAGTGCGCCGTGTCGCCGATAGTCTTCTCCTTCATGTTGGAGAGCGCCACGGCTTCGTTGATGGCCAGGATATAGGCGATCTTCGGCGCGGCCAGGCAGTCTTTGATGAGCCGCGCGGAGACGTCCGCCGGGATGTCGCTGCGATGGATGATCTCCGTCCCCGCCGTCACCAGCGCCCCTCCATAGCCCGCGAAGACGTCGGGCTCGAACTGCGCGCGTATACGCGACGCCGCCCGAAGCGACCTTGCGGTGGCGAAGACGATTTTGATACCCCTGGCCCGGCATTTTTGCAGGACTTCAATCGTGTACGCAGAGATTGTCTTGTCACTGCGCAGGAGGGTGTCGTCCAGGTCGGCGACGATCAGTCGTATCATAGCGGTGCTGGCCCCCAAAAATTTCTACTTGCAATTACGACCCAATCGTGGTATAATAATGCCATAAAGGAGGTAGTTATTATGCCGCGCATCATTCCCATCAAGGACCTGAAAAACACGGCGGAGATTTCCCGCCTGTGCCACGAATCCGACGAGCCTGTTTTTATCACCAAAAACGGGTACAGCCATCTTGTCATCATGAGCGCCGAACGTTACGAGCGCGAAAAATTCCTGCAGCACGTGTTCGATACCATCGAGATATCCGAGCGCCAAATCGCGGCGGGCGAGGTCGTGGACGCGGGGGAATGGCTGAACAAATGGAAGGAGAAGCGCCGTGTACAACCTGGTCTTGAGCAAGCGAGCTGAACTGGAGCTGGACACATTGCAGGAGTACGCGGACAGCCACTATTACAGCAAGCGCATCTTGAAGCTTGAGGACGACTTGGACTATTGCTTTGACCGCCTGCGCAACAACCCTTACTTCTACCAGCAGTGCTTCCAGCCAAAGCTTGAGGCCAAGGGCTACCGCCGCGCGGTTGTGCAGGATTTCATCCTCGTCTATCATGTGGACGAGGACAAGAAAGAGGTCAATGTCATCGGCGCCTTCCACGGAAGGCAAAATTACACGGAATACCTATAGCACCAGATAACACCCCGTGAACGTCATCGTCCCCGGCCCGTAATTGTACTTCAGCCCGTTGTCCCTGCACGTATCGGAAACCACCAGCCCGAAGGCCTCCATGGAGGGCACAGCGTCCTCCGGCCTGCGGCAGGGGGCGCCGGGGTAGGCGCAGGCCTCGCACAGATGGCACACGCCGCTGCCCAGCGCCAGCATCCCGGGGAACTCCGCCCGCAGCACCTTGTGGAACGCGTGGAAGCGCCGCATCTGTTCCCGCCCGATTTCGACCATGCCCTCCAGGTCGAAATCGTCCTCCGGCGTACCGGTGGTCTGCACCAGTATGCCGGTTTTATATTTTGCCAGCCGGGCCTTGTTCTCTTCCAGGCTTGGGCAGGCAGGCGGGCACATCCACGATTTCCCGTAGCTGCGGCAGCGGTCGGCGGCGCACATGTCGCGCACCTCCGGCCGGGGGTTCAGCGTGGCGGCGTCAAGGCCCCCCGCGTGGGAGAACCCGAAAGCCAGGGCCCGGTCGATAAGAGCTTCCATATTCATAGGCACCTCACAAATAGGAATGTAGAGACGCACGGCAGTGCGTCTCCGCACAAAACAGGCGGATAATCTCAGAAGACTCACTGCCGTGCGTCTCTACATACAAGCTCTGTACACATACAAATTCCCCCGCTTCCCCTCCCGCGCCGCCGCGCCCATCAGCGCCAACACTCTTAAGGCCGTCTGCGCCGCGTGGACGCTCAGCCTCGCCGCCTTGGCGTAGTCCTTCGATGTAAACGGGCTTGGCAAGCTTGTTGGAAAGAAAGCCGATTGCGCCGCCTCCGACCGCCAATCTTCAGGGCGGCACAGATCGAGGCGCCCGGCCAGGGCAAGGGGGATGCGTTCGTACCGGTGGGAGCCGCGCTTCTGATCCCTGCTCCAGCCGTCCCGCAGGCGGTATTCCTCCAAATCCACCAGCAGCAAGCACAGCCGCAGGTTGGGGTGCCCCAGCAGGGCCTTGATTTTCTCCAGCTCCCACAGGGCATCGGGGAAATCCCCCTCCCGCGGGGATTTGCGCCGCGGAGAGGTTTCGCCGTTTTCCGGATCCACCCAAAGCAGCCATTTTTTGTGCGCGATGGGATAGACGACAGTCGCCTGCGAGACTTCGAGAAACGCGGACAGTTTGGGGCGAAGCCGGCTGAAATTCCCCGTCTGTATTTCTATAATACCGCCCTCGCCCACGATATCCGCGATGTAAGGGCCAACGCGGATTTCGTGGGCGTCAGTATCGGGTTCGAAGAGGCGCTTGAGCTCGGCATGCAGGGTTTTTTCGCCCAGGGTGCCGATGCCGCTCATGCCGTCACGAAGGCTTTCGCGACCTCCGCCGCGCTGGCGGCGTCCGCGGTGTAGGCGTCCGCGCCGATCTCGTCGCAGAAGGCCTGGGTCACGGGGGCGCCGCCCACCATGATCTTCACCTGCTCGCGCAGACCGGCCGCCGCAAGGGCCGCCACCACGTCCTTCTGGCTGCCCATGGTGGTGGTCAGCAGGGAGCTCATGCCCAATATCTGCGGGTGATGCTCCTGCACGGCGGCCACAAAGTCGTCCGGGGATACGTCCACGCCGAGGTCGACCACCTTCAGGCCCGCGCCCTCGAACATCATCTTCACCAGGTTTTTGCCGATGTCGTGCTGGTCGCCCTGCACCGTGCCGATGACGGCGGTGCCCAGGGGCTCCACGCCCTCCTCCACCAGCCGAGCCTTCAGCAGCCCCGTGCCCCGGTTGAGCGCCCGCGCCGCGATGAGCACCTCGGGCACAAAAACCTCGTTGTTCTTGAATTTCTCGCCGATGACGCCCATGCCGTCCAGCAAACCCGCCAGCAGATTCTGGGCGGTCTCGCCGTCGGCCAGGCCCTGCTCCACCAGCGCGGCGACGTCCTTGGCCTTGCCGTTCTGCACCGCCAGGGAGAGCTCTTCACGCAACATAGAATATCCTCCTAATAGTCATGATTTATCATCATCGCGGTGAACGAAAACGCTTCGTTCGCCGAGCGATTGATGAGCAAATGTGGTATAATGTCCT
>WQTL01000152.1 GCA_009786275.1 Bacillota bacterium
TTGGGCATGTCGTCGTCGTCGAACTCCACGGCGATCTTCACGAACACGTAGCCGGGGAAGAGCTTGCGCTCCACCTCTTTTTTCTTGCCGTCGGCCTTGACCTCCACCACGGTTTCCGTGGGGATGTTCACGCCCATGATCTGGTCGCGCATGTTGCGGTTCTCGGCGATTTTATCGATGTTGGCCGCCACCTTGTTCTCGTAGCCGGAATAGGTGTGGATGACGTACCAGCGGGCTTCGCGCTCCATGCAATGCCCTCCTTACTCTGCGGCTTGCGTTGTGGGCTGCGTGACGGGTTCGGTTGCGGGCTCTGTTTCGGCTTGCGTCTCGGCTTCCGTTTCCGCTTGCGTCTCGTCCCCGGCCTGCGTGCCGGCGGCGGTCTCCTCCGGCAGCGTCGTTTCGGGGTAGTCCTCCTCGGAGAAGGGGATGGTCTGCTCGACCCGCGCGCCCTGGGCAAGGGTCTTCAGGCCCCGCACGGAGCCGCTGAGGACATAGTCCAGGATCCAGACCATGGAGCCGATGATCACCACCGTGAGCAGCACGATGCCCGTGTTCTTCATGATGGTCTTGAAATCGGGCCAGACGATCTTCTTGATCTCGCCCCGGAAGTCCTTCCAGAAGCGCCGGGCCTTCCGGCTCTTCGGGGCCTTTTCGGCCTTCGCCTTGCCGGCGTCCTTCCCGGCCTTCGGGGCCTTTTCGGCCGCCTTGAGCTTCTGCTTTGCCGCCTTGGCCTCCGCCTCGCGCTGGGCGTCGAAGTCCTTGGAGGTCGGCTTGCCGTTCTTCGCCATAGGTCGCTCCTCCTTACTTCGTTTCGCGGTGGACGGTGTGCTTCCTGCAGAACCGGCAGTACTTGCGCAGCTCCACCCGGTCCGGCGTATTCTTCTTCTCTTTTTTGCTGTTGTAGTTGCGCTGCTTGCACTCGGTGCATGCCAGGACGATTTTGACCCGCATACGAAAGCGCCTCCTTTTGTTTGATAGGCTCCCTCAAGCGCAGAGGGGACAAAAAATAAACCCCCTGCCAGAGGTATTAAAGAGTATAGCACAGAGGGGAGGGGGTTGTCAAGGGGTAAAAATATAAAATTTATGATTTAGTTAGGCGGGCGGCGATATTGTGCGTTTTACGGGCATGCGATGGCGCTGTGAATCGCTAGCGAAAGATATGTCAACGCGCTGTCTTGAAAATTGCAATATTTGGGAATCGTAGGGTTTTTCTGCTGCTCTTTCACGGAATATGCACAAAAACGCTTGAACCCCCCGCGGATTTCACCTATAATAAACACACGGAAGGAGCAAGTCTTAAAGGAGAAGGCCAAAGCTCAGGATGTAAAAAATGAAAAAAAAGGATGTTGAAAAAATGAAAAAAGCAGCCGCGGCGATCATCGTGATCGCCCTGTTCCTCACCTGTTTCCTGCCCGCCGCCTCCGCGGCGCCGGCAAGCATGACGCAATCCCAGAAGGACTTCATCGCCCGGGTGGGCGCGCTGGCCAACGCGGATATGCAGCGCAGCGGCGTGCTCGCCTCGCTCACGCTCGCGCAGGCCATCCTCGAAAGCGGCTGGGGGACCTCGGAGCTGGCCGTAAACGCCAACGCGCTGTTCGGCATCAAGGCGGACTCCCGGTGGAGCGGGAAAACCTACAGCAAGGCCTCGCCGGAGTGGAACGGCGTCATGACCGTCACGGTCGTCGCGTCGTTCCGGGCCTACGGCAGCTGGGAGCAGTCGGTCGCCGACCACTCCGACTTCCTCAGGGCCAGCACGCGCTACGCCGCCGTCATCAACGAGAAGGCCTACAAAAAGGCCTGCACCGCCATCCACCAGGCCGGGTACGCCACCGCGCCCGACTATGCCGACAGGCTCATCAATCTCATCGAAACCTACGGCCTGACGGCCTATGACGGCGCCGGCAGCCCCAGCGCGAGCACGCCCGCCGGGAATACGACGGCCGGGGGCACGACGACGGCCAGCAAGCCGGCGGCAAGCACGGCGCTGCTGACGGCCAACCAGAGAAAGCTTATCACGGCGCTGCTGAAGCGGCTGCTGCGGCGGTAGGGGCTGGACATTTTGTGGGCGGGCGGCAAGAATGCCGCCCCTGCAAGTGCTCCGCACAACCACCCCGACGCTGCGGCGTCACCCCTCCACGGAGGGGAATGGGGGAAGGGACGTCGCTCCGCGAAACATCCTATCTGTAGGGGCGGCACGCTAAGGCGTGCCGCCCCTACAGGCCGTATGGGTTGTGTTTCCTCTATCGCGCCGGCGGAACACCCTCAAAGAAATCCGAATAGCCGGTGTTAAAAATTTGCTTCAGGCCCACCAAATCGCTTAGATAAATATTGCCCCTGCCCATTTCTATAAGGGAATAGGTTCCTCTGGTGAGCGGCGAGCCCAACAGCTGCAGCTTCGCTACCGTCTGCTCCTGTGTCATGCCCCTTGCCAATCTGATTTTTTGTAGATTTTGGCCAAATACATTGTCGGTAATAATCTTTCTCATGTGCAAACCTCCGTTTTGCTAATAGATATAAGCTAGCATCTTGATTTTAGCAAAAAAAGATGCTATGATTGCTTATAGCTATAAGCGAGAGAGGTTTTTCTATGCCATCGCTCCGCGATACATCCTCAGTCACGCCGAGCGTGACAGCTCCTTCTACGAGAAGGAGCCTGGGGGATTAGGCGGAAACGGGTTGTTCAGTCGCAAGACTTTGTGGTTACGCCGAACTTAAAATCATAATATTTCACCCCCTGCCCGCATACATGTGGGACAAGGGGGTGTTGTCCTATGCCGACCGTCGCGCTCATCGGGAACCCGAACTGCGGCAAAACCACGCTGTTCAACGCGCTGACCGGGGGCAACCAGTTCGTGGGGAACTGGCCGGGCGTCACGGTGGAACGCAAGGAGGGATTTGTACGCGCGCAGAAAGATCTTCGTATCCTCGACCTGCCGGGGATTTATTCGCTGACGCCGTACTCGCCGGAGGAGATTGTGGCGCGCGACGCGCTGACCGGGAAGGACCCGCCCGACGCCGTGCTCAATATCGTGGACGGCACGCACCTGGAGCGCAGCCTCTACCTCACCGTGCAGCTGCTCGAATTGGGCCTGCCGGTGGTCGTGGCGGTGAACTGCGCCGATGTGCTCAAACGCCGGGGGGATCGGTTTTCCCCGGAAAAGCTTTCACGCGCGCTGGGCTGCCCGGTGGCGGAAATTTCGGCGCTGAAGGGGTTTGGGCTGGGGAAGCTTATTTCAATGCTGAATGCTGAATGCTTAATGCTGAATGAAAGAATTCGGCCGAACACACTTATTGACGATGAAAAGGCCATTGCCGCGCGATATGACTACATCGAGATCGCGGTGCGGCAGTGTTTGGTCAGGAGCGGGAAGCGGGAGTTTTCGCAGCGGGTGGACGATCTGCTGCTGAACCGGTGGCTGGCGCTGCCCATCTTCGTCGGGGTCATGTTTTTGGTGTACTATGTGTCGGTCT